>JAHRXB010000292.1 GCA_019104905.1 Bdellovibrio sp. | reverse complement strand
GATCCCGCTTAAGCTTTCACTGCCGCAAGAGTAATTTCTTTTTTCTATTTCAACTTCATTCTCAAAAGAACCTTGAGATGACACTGAAACGCACAGAAGGAGCGATATCACAAATAGAGTCTTCATGGCTTCCCCCTCTATAAAACAGAGGGTCCCTTGAGGCCTTTAAAAAATCAATTTGCAATATCGAAATCTTCCCGAACTCTGTGCTTAGACACAAGCACCTGCTCCCCCGTGTTGAGGCATTTCAGATAGTAGTGATTATAGCCTCTGTTTGTTATCACAAAACGACGAGGCTGCTTGGGCGTTATTTTTTTTGAAAGAATAGAACCGACATCCAGGGTTTCATATTTTCCCAGAAGCTTTGCGGAGACACGATTGCGAATCACCTGAATCCAAAAGGCGGCAAGAAGCATCATCACCCCAACGGAAACTGAAAGCATCCAGTGGAATTTATGTTCCATCATCCACGTGAAAGACACCGGCGACAGAACCGAGACCAACACCATAGCACCCGTCAGTATGCCTTCTTGTTTTTGATATTTTTTGAATTCTTCTACAAAAGATGACATTTCGTCAGAGCCTCACTACTTACAAGGAGACTCTTATAAAACCACAAATGGTTAAAAAGGATCGAGTCCAGATTTGGTTATTTTTGTTTGATGCTCCGCCCCTCTTGCCGTCATTGGCAATACCAGAACGGCTTTGGGAGCCCTTTGAAAAAAGAAAACCCACAATTTTGCCGAATTGTGGGTTCATAAATATCTGAAAACTAAACTGTTCCTTTGTCGCTACTCTTTCAGCTTAGGAGTGATCTTCAACTCCAGCGACTTACCATCCCTTAAGACTTTCATCGTCGTCTCTTTATTCGGTTTTACCGACTGAAGCGTGTAAACGTAATCATAAAGGTTTTCAATCTTTGTTCCATCAAACTCAGTGATGATGTCTTTATCCTTTAATCCCGCAACCTCACCAGGGCTGTCCTTGGACGCGCCAGTAATACGGACGCCTTTGACTCCTTCTTGAGAGTAATCCGGGATGGTGCCTAGATAAACACGGAACGTACGACCTTCCATCTTACTTTGGGCGCTGGCTACCTTCACGTATTTGACCATCTGCACTTTTGAGTCCGTCAATAAATCCGTAAACCCTTGAACAGCATTAAGGACCTTAACCACACCCTCATAGTTGATTAAATCCGCCACATCTCGAGGTGTATGATACTCCCCATGAGATCCTGTAAAGAAGTTCGCTGTCGGAACGCCGGCCATGTAAAGAGCCAAAGAGTCCGTTGGCAAGTAGGGGTCTTCTTGAATGATCATGGGCGTCGCTGTGCGAATTCCCACTTCTTCAGCAATACGGGTCCAGTTGTCAGCAGAACCTAGACCTTGCACAAAAAGGCGATCCTTCAAGCGGCCGATCATATCCATGTTGATGTAGGCCTCCAAATTATGTTTCACAGTTTCTTTGGCAAAATGAGAGGAGCCTAAATTGCCAAGCTCTTCCCCAGACCACACAGCGAAGTACAAATTCTTTTGAATCTTATGCGGTGATGTCTTCTTGAGATTTGCATAGTAATGCGCAAGTTCCATAACGCCCGAAACGCCCGAAGCATTATCGTCAGCACCATAATGAGGGCGTCCTACCTCTGCACCACGCGCCAAACTGTTGCCAAACTGACCAAAGCCCAGATGATCCCCGTGAGCCCCAATCAACACTGCGGACTTCGCCCCTTTGATGGGAAGTTTCGCAATCACGTTGGTGCCTTGAGACTTCTGGAACTGCAAATCAATCTTCGCCTTCACATATGCTGAAGGAATACTTACAGCTTCGATAGAGCCGCCTTTATCCAAGGTCTTCTGCAAAGAACTTAAATCATGTCCTGCATATTTTAAAAGATCTGTCGCAGCCGAAGTCGAAAGCCTCAAAACACCCAAAGTGCTTTCAGACAAAGATCCCTCGAACTTCACCTTACCGAACTTATCAGGCACACCACTTAGAGGCCCGTTGATAACAAGAATACCTACCGCACCTTCATTTTTCGCAACGGTCACCTTATGTTGCAGGCGAGAGTAAAGATTCAAATAATGACGGCGTGCTGGGGAAATATCCGCAGGAAGGTCCGTAAGAACCATAACCCACTTCCCTTTTACATCCAGACCTTTATAGGAATTGTATTCCACCTCTTTATCGCTGGCAGGCGCCTTGATTCCATAACCGGCAAAAACAATCGGTGCTTCTCTAAACTCTCCAGTTTTTGAGAATGACACAGGCTCATAATCTTTAGAAAGTTCGAATTTCTTAGCGTAAGAACCAACAACTTCAAGTGAATTCTGAGCTCCCAAATTCACACCTGAAGTGAATTCGAAGGTCTGAAAGAAGGAACCCTTAGGTCCAGCTCCTTCAAGCCCCCAAGACTTCAAGAGTTGCGCGAGCTTTTCCGTATAAACCTTTTCTTCGCCAGTACCAGTTCCACGCCCCTGCATCTCTGGAGACGAAAGATAGTAAACCCATTTCTTAACATCTTCCACTCGCACATCGGGACTTAAAGAGCCTAGGGCGGGATCCTGAACCGGAAGACCCAAAAGCTTTCTCGCTAAAGCATCATCCCACTTCGCAATTAGAATTTGCGATTCGCCCTTTTCATTTCTATGAGTCCAGGAAAGTCCATTCCCATCGGGAGTGAAGACCGGAAGTCCATCAAAGCCGTCATCAAAAGTCACGCGCACAGGGGCTTTAGTTCCCGCTGCATCCACAATAAAGAGTTCGAAATTGGAATAACCCAGAACGCTGGACCCAAAAATAACGTAATCACCAGAAGGATGAAAGAAGGGAGCCCAAGACATCGACTTCAAGTGAGTGATTTGTTTCTGATCACTGCCATCGACATTCATGGTAAAGATCTCAGCCGTTGAACCATTCGGAGAAAAACGACGCCATGTGATCTTCTTGCCATCCGCACTGAAGAACGGTCCCCCATCATATCCCTTACTGTTTGTAAGGCGTTTCACCTGGGTTCCGTCCGCCTTCATGATGTAAATATCCATCATATAGGACGAGTCCTGATCAAAAAGCTTTTTATCTTCCCCCGTCAGAGTTTCCGTATAACCAGCACGATTGGAGGCAAAGGCGATCCACTGACCATCGGGAGAGTAAGACCCCTCCGCATCATATCCCTTTTCCTTGGTTAAACGCTGAATGTTCTTACCTTGCAGATCCGACGTGAAGATGTCGTAGTTATCATCAAAGCTCCAAGCGTAACGAGCCTTCACTGCCTTCTTACGATTTTCATATTCGTCCTGAGTTTTCTTTTGGGTCTCGGGATCCAAATGAGTTGAAGAGTATAATACCTTCGTCATCGACGGATGAATCCATCCACAGGTCGTCTTGCCATGCCCCGGAGAAACGCGGGTGGTATTCCCGGTGAGAAGATCCATGACATACATTTGGTAAAAAGGATTTCCCGGTTCCCGTTCACTTTGGAAAATCATCTTTTTTCCATCGGGACTGAAATACCCCTCTCCCGACTTAGGACCTACGAAGGTCATCTGACGAGCTTCACCCACCAAAGCGTTGGGTTCATTCAAAAAAGACCCTTGGGAAGAGCCAGTCTCAGAGGGAGATTTTACTGGTTTGGCTTCCTTAAATTGGCAGGAAATTACAGAGAAAATGCAGGCACTTGTAAGAAGAACTTTCACTTTTTTCATAGTGTGTGTAGGCTAAAAGGAGGTCTTGCTGAAGTCAACTCAACGCCTATGAAAAGAGAACTTATGATGCGCACGTTTCACTGGATTATCATTTCCCTTTCAATGACAGCCTGTGCAAGTCCTTCTCCCTACGCCCTCTCTCAACTGCGCTACTCCCCTCAAGATCTAAAAACAGCCAATCGATCCATCGCCTCGGTTGACCATAAAAAAGAGAATAAATCATATCTCTCTTTGGATCTGCCTTACGCGGCCTTTGAAAAGATCCGCCATGATGTGGAAAAATCACAACACACCTCTTTGCAAAATCGCGGAGAGGCGCATATCACTGTCATCACTCCTCCGGAATACAAAAAGATGCAGAAGAAGATCTCTATGAAAGAGATCTCTGCGTTGGCAGAAAGTATGGATTTAAATAAAGCTCCCTATAAGCTTCTTTGCGTAGGAAAAGGGACCGCGAAGGATCACGGGAAGGACGAGTCCACATATTACGTTGTTGTTGAATCAGATCGACTTTTCCAGATTCGTAAAGCAGTGCATCTGCTCTACACTTCAAAAGGCGGAAACGCGGAAGACTTCAGCCCCGAAACTTATCATCCTCATGTGACCTTGGGCTTCACCAAAAGAGATCTTCACTTGGAAGACGGGGTGATCAAGGACGCAAGTTCTTGTATCTATTCCTTGCGTCCTGAAGAAAACGAAAAAAATTAGTAAGTCGATGACAGGGCGCGGTCCAAGCCGCCATGTCCGGCAGAACCAGGTCCCAACCACAAAGTGGTTTCTTCAATCAAAGACTGATCCATAAAACGGCAGACATTGAAAGTTTGTCCGTTGGTGTCTTTTCCTTCAACCAACTCCGCACCGAAAGCACCGCAAACTCCCCCGCGAGCGGAAGACGAGTTTCTGCTCTTATAAGCTTCGATAGCTTCAGTCACTCCAGAGTTTGTTTTAAAAAGAAAGAAGGCCTCAGCTCCAACTCCGGCGTCTCCAAAGAAACACATGGCAAGTTCTTCGCTGCCCGCTTTTAAAACCCAGAACTGACCTAGATCAATACGGCAAGTTCTCATCCAAGGGTTGCTAGCGGCAAATCCTGAAGACGCCCCCGAAAAAATCATCGCGATAGACAGCAATAAAACTCTCATCATCCCCCCAAACTCCTGGTAAAATGAGCCCAAGGAATATAACAGCAGCAGACCAGGGGCAAGTATTCAATGGCCAAATTATTGAAAAAAGGAAGTTTTAACAGGGATGAGCGGGTGCTTTGCCCCCTTCAAGACCTGTGCTCTGGCTGCCAACATCTGGATCTCACTTATGGGGCCCAGTGTGACTTTAAAAAAGATCAATTACTCCAATTATTTACAGAATCTGGTTTACCCTATTCAGGGTCCATCCAGGTCCTATCTGCCGGTCCTGCGTTCCTTCGGGACCGCTTGGATTTCAGCCTTGAAGAGGGGCGCCTAGGGCTTTACCGCAAAGACCGACGTGAGATTTTGGATATTCCGGAATGCCCCCAGCTTTCCCCAGCCTTACAATCCTGGCTTTCAGAGTTTCGAAAGATACAATGGCCCTTTCAAAAAGGTTCCATCCGCTTACGCATCGGGCCCCAAGGACAAAAGGGGGTCTGGCTTGATTTTGCGAATATCGACATTAGAACTTTGCTTGATGAAAAGACGATTTTACACGAACTCCAAAAAGAGGCCTTTGTGGAAGTCGGCCAACGCCGCAAGGTCCCCGTTTGGACCGGAAGTGAATTTAAACTTCGTGATCCTGAAATGCATGTTTGGTTTCAAACCTGGATGGACGAGCGTCCCGTTGATTTGTTTTGCCAAGTGGCGAGCTTCACTCAGCCCAGTCTTCGCGCCAATAAGATTATCTGTGATGTTATTAATGGCTGGATTCAATCTTTTCCTCGATCACGCTTGATTGAGTTTGGATCTGGTATCGGCAACCTTACGTTGCCCGCTTTAGCTGCGGCAGAGTCTCTGACAGCATGTGAAATTGATGCCTTGTCTTTAGAGGGTCTCCAGAAGACACTTGAAAATCTGCCTGAGGATTTACAAGTGTTGCGCAAAAAGATTGAAATCCATCGCGGTGATTTCCAAAAAAAGCTGACTCAGGATTTTTCTCAATTCGATGGGGTCTTGGTGAATCCTCCCCGTTCTGGTCTTATGAATTTCCTAAATCCGCTTGAAGAGCTTTCTGCCAACAAAAGGCCGCCCTTCTTCATTTACATGTCTTGTTTTCCTGAATCCATGGCGAAGGACGTGGTCCGACTTAAAGAATGTGGTTATGATTTAGAGGAGGTCTACATCGTCGATCAGTTTCCACAGACCTCGCACTACGAAGTTTTAGCGCTACTTCAAAGAAAATAAACGCAGTCCGGAAATAATTCCCGCGAGATCTTTCCCTAAACAAAGAGAAAGAATAGGCAACGTAACGACCCCCGTAAGTAGGATCAGGGTGCTTCTTAAGGCGACTCGAGCCAGGTAACCCGATTGAAGTCTTTCATGGGGCTGCCCTAAGCGTAAATCACAGGACCACTCTCCAATGGTGGAACCCATCAAGCTGCGAATGGTCACCATGTAGATCCAACCGCAAACAAAGAAAACTTCAAAAAAGAATGTGGCTTCATGTTGGCTGTGCAAAAGCCCTTTAAAAACACCGCCGACCGATGTTTTCACGACAAGGGAAAACATCAAAATAAAAACACAGCTTGCGGAAATCAAAATAAGTCCATCAATAAGAGACGCCAACCAAGACCATAGCGCCAAACGGTGTCCTTTGCGACGCGCGGAAGGGCCGCCATGAAATCCCGTATTTTGATCAAACTGAATATTCTGGCGATCTTTAAAAAGATTATTAATTCTTGAAGGCGCAGGGGTTCCTGGAGAACGTCGGCGCGGAGCCGGCCCTCTTAACGGCACAGGGGCTTCTCTGTTTAGAGGAGCCCGCTGCGGAGTCAATCTATCTTGATGTTTATCAATATTCATTTTTCTCTTTCAAAGAGTCTTAGCGAACGCCGCCCGCTCTTCCTGGAGAATCTGTTTTTGAACCGCCCTCAGTGGTTGTCGGAGTCGGAGGAGGCACAACCACAGGAGGAGGCTCCACTGTCGGCGCCGGAGTCACCGTCGGACTTGTCGTCGCTGTCGGCTCAGGCACTGGAGCTGGTGGAATATAGACAGGACTATTGTTTTTCGCTTTGCTGTCTTTATTTGTGATCCACCAGAATAATCCTAAAGCCAAAGCTCCGATACCTACTGGAATAATCCAGTTCTTGTTGCGACACCAGAATCCACAACTGCTGTCTTCGCCTTTGATTGGAGGAGTGTCTTTACCACCGGGCAAATCACCACTTCCACCAGCATCAACGACCACGCAACCAGGGCCTTTTTTATCGCCTTCGCCGATCTCACCTTCTTTAGAACCTTCAGCACATACGCATTTTCCATCAGGTCCGGCCACCGAGCCCGGCATTTTGTCGTTACAATTAGGTTCGCCGGGATTTGGAAGAGGTCCCGGAGGGCCTGGAGGTTCTGGGTTCGCCGCAAAAGATTGAAGCGAGAAGGCACGAGTCTTAATTTCTTCACACGCAGACACTTGGTCTTCACGCTTCTTTTGAATATCTTTTAAAGGAGCCTGTCCACACTCTGCAATGGCCGAGTTAATATAAGTTTGCAAGTCACCAAGATATGAAGAGATCTGCGCATATTGCTCTTCCGAGATCTTCCCTTCGTCATTGAGCTTTAAGTTGATATCTTGGTTTTTAACTTTCTTCAGATAAGACTCAATAATGCGTTTCTTATTCTCACCCTCTTTTTTAGGATCTGCATTTTGCAGGGGAGATTTAGAGTTACAAACGCGCGTCGCATACTTTACTTCAGAACGAGATACGCAGTACGCACCCCCGCCTTGATCAAATCCGTAAACCATCGGGTTACAAGCCACGCCATTGTTCGCACAACTAGCCTGACTATCACGCATTTTCGCTTTTAAATCCAAAGCGCCTTGACTGCTTCCACCGCAAGATCCGGATTCACCATAGATAGATAAGTATCCCGCGACGATACAAGGTTTTCCCGTCAAACCTGTTCCTGCAGCTTGAGCCTCTTCACCGAAGAAGTACTGCAAAACCCATTCATACTTTTTATTGATTTCGTTATACGCCTGAGCGCCGTAGATAACTTTATAAACACGTTGCGCAGACTCCATCGCTAAACGCAAACGGATGAGGTATTCCGCTTTCTGATAAGAAGTCAGGCTTTTATATTCTTTAAACGTCAAAACAGAATTTTTACCCAAAACCGGCTGAGCCCCCGTTTTGAGCGCTTTCCCTACGATAGGATCCTGCTTCGCCATTTTTCCGGCAAGATCATTAAAGCTGTTGTAATTAAGAAGTTCTTTCTTCGTAAAAGAAACGCCATTGACTTTCAATGGATTTTCTTCGTCACCTGTGAACGTCAAACTTGTGCTTTGGCCGTCCTTCGACAAGGTCAAACGAACCTGTTCTTTGCCGTCAGCATCTTTAAAGCTTGTGGCTTCCACGGAAGGCATCATCTCTTGGTGATTCAACGCCACCCACTGATCCATCTGCTTTTGCAAAGTCGCAGGATACACATGGCGAACCATTCTCCAGAACTCACCCACTGTCATTTTCTTAGTAGTCAGAGCTGTTTCTTTTAAGTATTGATTGATCAGCTTCTTTTGATTCGCGGCCGCGGCGCCTTCTGCCACGGGGGAAATACACATCGTCACAACGGAGATCCCGGCAGCAAATTGTTTTAATAGAGAAACAGGTTTAAAATTCCATCTCATAACGACCTCATGCTTTTGAGTCTTTTCGGTACACTTTCTAAATAACTTAACAAGAACCCAGACTTACCCTGAGCTTTCTTCATTTGTCTCAATTTGAGACCGAAACCAGTCCAGCAGGTAAGCGCGATCCCGCCCTTCCAATCCTTTAAACTTCAAGCGCAAAAGGTTGTCGCCATACTCGACCACCCTGGCTTTGATTTTAATATTGCGAATTTCAGGAAAGATCACATCCACATAACGAAGGTCCCGGGATCCCCCCGCCATATGGCGTTTTAGACGAATGCGCGCACCACTGACTGAGATCGACTCTGTCACCCCAGCAAAAATGTCTTGAGCCACCACATCCACGGAGGTGCGGAATTCGTAACGATGCGCCGTCGGAAAAAGCCAACGAGCCCGACGATCCAAGTAAGGAAACCGGAAATAAAAAACCACAAATAAAATTGAAACAGTGACTAAACTAGAAATTCCCAACTGCCACTGGGCAAAATTCCCCTCATAATTAAGATCATGGCTTAAAAAACGATAGCTATTGATTGCCAAAACCACAAAAAGGGCGCCGATCGCCAAGGACCACGTGGTTTTATGGGGACGAAAAAGCAATAGACCCGTCACAAAAAGAAGACTTAACCAGAACCAATCTAACGAAGAAACCGTCTGCAGAAATGCATAAAAAACCGAAGGATTATACCACTCCGAGATTCCACTACCAGCAAAACTGATCGCTAAATTACCAAGGGGAGCTAAAAGGAAAAGATATGCTAAAAGAAAAATCCCCGCGGGCTTTTTAAGCTCTGCCTGTGTCATCCGACCTCCGTTTTTATACTAAACGAAGGGGGCTTCACTGAGGATGTTTTCTTTGATTAGCCAGACTTTAGTTGGTGCGTTTTCCAGGAATTGAAATGACCGTCTTAGGTTCTTGAGGGTTCTTTTCGTCATCCCCCTTATCCTCGACCGTCATCTTGCAGATCTCTACAAGAGTATTTTCTTTAACCAAAGAATAGATCTCTTCGATCTCTTGATCCGTCACAGCCACACAACCTTGGGTCCAATTCGCGGGATGAGCCATTTCAACCCAATAGCGTTTGCGTTTATCCGTCGGAAAACCATGAATCATGATGTCACCGCCGGCCGACTTTCCTTGGGCTTTGGCGAATTCAAGGTCTTTCTTGTTGGGATATGAAATATGCAGACTTTTGAGGTACTGACTTTGGGGATTTTTATAGTCGACAAAATACACGCCTTCCGGTGTTTTATTATCGCCCTCAAATTGTTTGTGCCCTACGGGATTACCACCAAAAGCCACCGGATAATATCGCAAGACCACTTCGCCCGAAATCAAGTAAAGTTCTTTGCGATCCTTGGAAACCACAATCCGCTCGATCTTCACACCTTCATCTTTAAGTCTTTGAACCGTCTGATTCGAGCGATCCAAAAGCTTATCAACCTGAGTGATGTCATCGCAAAAACGATAGTTCTTGTCTGCGGCTTTCGAAGCCGCCTGAGCGTGGATAGATAGAGAACTTAAAGCCAGAAGCACCAGAAGAGTCTTTTTCATGACTTGAAGTTATAACACAGACCACCACTTGAAGCATGGCTTTGTGGCTTTATTTTTTTGTAAAACATTTTGAAGTGCTATCTGAAAATTAAATGGTCCCTGCGCTTCTGCAAGGACCTAAACTTGTCACTTTGTAAGAAAGTTCGTCAGCGAAATCACCGACTCATGCTCGAACAAGACTGAATGCAACTTTCTCGAGCAAGGGTCACGCGAGGAGCCATACAGTCCGGAGTCCCTTTGTGGCGAACAACAGAGAGAGTTCCAATATTGGGTGTGTACGTCTTGCCGTTGAATTTTGCTAAACAAGTATAGTAGGCGTACTTCTCAAGACCGGTCTTCATCTTGGCGCTGATGGGAAGATAATTGCGGGCTTCGTAATAGTTAATTCCGATCCCCCCCTTGCTTGGGGCACTTTGCGCAACCACGAAATCGAAACGATCTGACGTGAGTTTAGAGCAGTCCGCTTCTGTTTTTACTGATGAAATTCCAAAAGGATCCGCTCCGACTTTATCAATCAAAAGCACATGCCCATAGACCGCCACAATGTCTCCGGCCTTCATGGTTGTTGTCGCAGACACTGAGATTTTATTTAAACAGGTTAAACCATTATCCTGCGGCTCTACATAGGAACTTGAACCCCAGGCCCAAGAGTCCGAGGCTTTTAAAGGTCGCCCCGCCTTCAAACGAAGTCCCGCCGTCGCCATCGACGTGAAGACATATCCCGAGCAATCAATTCCTAAAACACTGGTTCCATCTCCATTGTTCTTAAACAAATCTATCGGAGAATCTGCGGCCGTGGTGGCGTAAGGTTTTCCGCCATAATCATAAATCAAAGGACTTTGGCGCACATTAAAGCAACCCTGCCCGTAGCTGCCCATGTCGCGAATATAGTAGTGAGTGCTTTGAACTTGAGGAAGACTAGCAATCATGCGCTTACTGCCCACGCCGTCGGGATGCTTACCCACAATGCTGATTCCTTGCACTTCCGGAGTTTGCTCATTCATGGAGGGCAGTTGTAAACTCTGACAACTCTGATAAGCCGTCGCAAAGGCCCAGCGGCCACCAAAAACAGTCAAATTAGAACCACTGCTCAAAGCTTGGCTTTTATGGTACTCATAATCGCGATTCGGCTCTGGAGTTGAAACGGGAGGTTGAGGCTCTGATTCCCCAGAGGTTCCAGGTGTCGCACCACCTCCACTGACAGACCCCGCGCTGGAGTCTCCCGTACCCGTGGAAGGAGTCGGGCAGTTTAAATCAAAAGTTTGAACCGTCTTCTGAAGACGACCAAAACTTCCACGAACCTTATCTTGCATATAGGCACGGAAAACGGTCGAACGATCCCCGACATCAATCGCAGAGAGCAGTATTAAGAGCTGCTCAGGACTCTCGACGCGCTCCCCTTGAGGGGCTTCTTCCAAAAGAGCTTCCACAAGCTTGTCTAAATCTTTAGAGAGAAGCTCCAGGTCTTTCTCGCTAAGTTGAGGATTTTCCTTAGCCAATTTTTCTAACTGCTCATGAAGCGCTTGCTTCATGGTGTCGGCCGCGGGAATCGACTTTTGCTCTAAAAGATAGGTCTTCAATCCATCCCAAAGCTTGGTCTCAAGCTGGTTGTCTTTACAGGCAATATCCTGAACTGTTTGGGAGGCGATATCATTTACGGCTTCATAGCCTTTCGGGGCGCAGGCCGTCATCATCAAGGTCGTCGTTACCCCAAGGGCAAAATAAATACTGTGAGTTCTCATGCTGACTTTATCGGCAGCTCTGAGTCGCCAGATGACCCTCCTCACAAATTTTAGACTCGACTAGACTAAAAAATAGTCACTATAATAGGACTTTAAAAGGACCTTCACACTATGGCAGAAAAGTTTATCAGAATTCAGGCACTTTATGGGCTTCTTGAGCTTGAACCTTTCATTCTTCTTGGATGCTTAATTGCGATCACCTGGGTTTTTTATAAGTTCTTTTTACGTGAGGCCAGCGAAGAAAGACATCGCAGCATTCGCAATCACTTCCGCACTTTGCTTCGTCACTATGTGGTTCTCAGTTTTCTTTTTTTACTTTTCATATTTTTGCAAACCTCCGAGCCTCAACTTGGCAATATGGCCAAAGTCACTCCCTATGTCGCCGTGGTTTTATTTATCTGGGGAAACGTTGTTTTTGTTAAGACCTCTCGACTGATCGTTTTACAGTATCTTTTCCTCGGATCCATGAAACATGGAGTCCCTCTCCTGTTGGTCAATATCTTCTCTTTAATCCTTTCTATTGTTTTGACCTTCTGGGGTATTGCCCATGTCTTCGGACTTGAGGTAGGGCCTTTGCTTGCAACATCAGCGGCCGCCTCGGTGATTCTAGGTTTGGCATTGCAAGACACTTTGGGAAATCTTTTTGCGGGCATTTCTTTGCAGGTGGATCGAAACTTTGAAATCGGCGACTGGCTCGAAATTGTCAGCGGTATTCAAAAGACCGTAGGTCAGGTGCGTGAAATCACCTGGCGTTCAACGACCCTGGTCGGTTTCTCGGATGAGCTGATCACTTTGCCGAATCGTTTTATGGCGAATGCCACGATCTCGAATTACTCCCCGCCTGACACCCCCATTCTGCGTCGCCAAATTTTTCGCATTGCCTATGGTGAAAATGTCGAGCTGGCAAAACAGCTTTTAGAGCGCACCGCTGCGGGAATTGGAGAGGTCCGAGGTATTCCCGCTCCGTGGGCCTATGTCAGCGACACGAATGAACACTGGATTGAACTAAAAATTATTTACTTTATCGACAATTACGGATCCCAGTTCAGCGTGGGAGATAAAGTGTACGTCCGCGGGGTTGAGTCTTTGCGCTCAGCGGGTGTGAAATTAGCTCGACAAGTGATCGAACTTTCAGATAGAACGCCCGTATCATGACAACAGCAGTAGATTTTAATCACCCCTTAGCGGTGAAAATCAGAAAACAAATCGTCCAAGCTCTTAACGACTTCAATATGATTGAAGACGGCGACAAAATCATGGTGTGCGTTTCTGGAGGAAAAGACTCCAGCGTGCTCTTGGCTTTAATGACCGAGATTCAAAGACGCTCAGAAAGACGCTTCCAACTTGAAGCCGCCATTTTAGATCAAAAACAGCCGGGATTTGAACCCAGTCAATTCAAACTCTGGGTTGAAAGCCTGGGCGTGAAACTGCATATCGTTGAACGCGATACTTACTCCATCGTTAAAGAAAAAGTTCAAGGAAACACTTACTGCTCTTTGTGCTCGCGCCTTCGTCGCGCAATTTTATACGATTATGCGCATGACAACGGCTTCACCAAACTGGCTTTAGGTCACCACCGAGACGATGTGGTTCATACCGCTCTTCTAAATTTATTTTACGTGGGAACAACAGCAAGCATGCCGCCTAAGCTGAAGTCTGATGATGAACGTAATATTTTAGTTCGCCCCTTATGTTATGTTTCAGAGAGAGATATTGAAGAACTGGCCGCGGCTTGGGCGTTCCCGGTGATGCCTTGCAATCTCTGCGGGTCCCAGGATGGGTTAAAACGTCAACGCGTGAAGCGACTTGTGCGGGATCTCGAAAAAGAAATCCCTAATATCTACGCCTCCATTCAGACAGCGATGTCGAATGTAAAACCCAGCCAGTTGATGGATCAGGAACTTTGGGATTTTAAAAATCTTAAGACTTAATACAGATATCAAGCTTCGAGAGCAGCTTGCTCTCGAAAAACAATCTTTGTCGGACTCCGCATAAAGTTTCAACGGGGTGTGTCCTTCGCGACCTCTGCCCACACACTCCATCTCCAATAAATCAAGTTTGAAAATCATCTTGTCTCGTTTTGAGACAATTCACTTTTGGACCACTTGTTGCTTTGTTTATCAGGCATTGGAGGAATTTATGAAAAATCAAAGCAAGAAGGCTCTTTGCCTGTCATTAGTTATGGCGCTGTCTATGAACATCTCTATCGCCCAGGCGCAGGTCTCTGCCCTTGCGGCAACGTCCTCAACAGCAGCGTCCCCATCTGTCGATGAAACTCTTAAAAAATCCCATGAACTGCGGAGCCAATTAGAACACGATATTTTAGAAATAAATCAAGAACTCTTGGATCGAGACGCCAAAGAAGGTGGCCAAACCCTCAAGGCGGGCCCAGGGACAGCTCTTCTCTTTGCGGCATTCACAGGAAGTGTCTTGGCCGTAATGAGTCACGTCGATGAGATGAACTCAACCATCGAAGTCGGAGCACGCTCAAAAGCTGAACTAGAAAACACCTTGGTCTTGTTAAAAAATAACAGACAAATGCTGTATCAATCTTTTGAATTAAAAAAGCTTATGGCCTCAAACAATATTGCCGCCGATCAGGTGACAGCACGAATGGACTCTATGATCTCCTCTTTAGAGGCGAATTTACAATTACTGAAGTCCAAAAAGGTGAATGATCCCGTCGCCACCCGCCGCCTTTTGCTCTATAGCGAGATCATCGAAGGAAATGTTTCCCATCTCAAAGAGCTTCGCGCGGCCGTCATGAAACCTCAAGTTTCTGAACTGGAGTTAAAAGCTCTCTCTCAGAAATCTCTGGACATGGTAAAAAATCAAAAAGTCATGCGCACAAAACTGACCAAGGACTACATCTACCAAATGCGAAACTTAGGTAAATTCGTTCAGTTCGGAGAAAAAGCGAAAATCTATAAGAAGACTCTTCTGGGCGCTTCCTTCGCGGCTTTGACTTCTGCCGTTGCCTATTTCGGATATAAATTGAACTTCGGCGAAAAATCAATCCACGACATGAGCCTTGATGAGCTGAAAGCCGCTTTGGACGAAAAAACAAAGGCCTTTATCTCTGTCGAAGAAAAAATCAACAATCTCAACATCGACCAAATCGAGATGCGCCTTAGTGCCTCTCAAGAATAAAACCAACTTAAGATTGTAAGAAAATTTAAACGCTGTTTGAGGGAGAGAAATCTCCCTCTTTTCTTTTAGAATTGGTGGTCTGTACTAGACTCGAACTAGTGACCTCTCCCATGTCAAGGGAACGCGCTACCAACTACGCCAACAGACCAATAAGAAGGAAGTATTATTAATAACTTACTGCCTTCAGAGTGGCAACTAGGAAAAGTAAGTTTGTGTGCCTTGCAAGACGTGTAAAAATCGAAAAGGGGCTGTGACGCAGCCGCCCAACCCCTTCGGAGCAATTTTTTTAAGGTCTTTCTACGATCGCCGCGACTCCCATACCACCCGCCGTGCAAATCGAGATCAATCCTCGGCCCGAACCTTTTTGAACGAGCATTTTAGAAAGACTGGCCAGGATACGTCCTCCGGTCGCCGCAAAGGGATGCCCCAAGGCCAGACTGCCTCCCTTTACATTCATCTTATTTCGGTCAATGGAACCCAAAGCCTTACTTTCACCCAATTGCGTTCGGCAGTACTCCTCCGACTCCCAAGCTTTGAGGGTGCAAAGAACTTGTCCCGCGAAGGCTTCGTGAATTTCATAAAAATCAAAATCCTGAAGCTTCAAATTATTTCGTCTTAAAAGTTGCGCCACCGCCCGCGTGGGAGCCATCAACAATCCTTCGCCCTTCACAAAGTCAACAGCGGCATAATCCGCATCAACCAGATATGCCAAAATAGGAAGATCCTTTTTCTTGGCGAAGTCCTCGCTGCCCAACAAAACCGCCGAAGCGCCATCACTTAAAGGAGTGCTATTTCCGGCCGTCAAAGTGCCCGTTCCGGTGAAGTCAAAAGCGGGTTTTAGCTTTGCCAGTTTTTCAATACTTGTATCCCCTCGCACGAAGGAATCCCTGCTAAGCCCTTTAAAATCAAAAACCAAATCTTTATAGAAGCCTTCTTCATAAGCTCGTGCTGCATTGATATGACTGTGATACGCCAACTCATCTTGGGCTTCGCGGGTGATTCTCCAATCTTTCACCATCATTTCACAATGTTCCCCCATGGAGTGTCCCGTGCGGGGCTCCTGAACATTGGGGAAGCGGGGTTTTAGATATTGAGGTTTCAATTCGCCGAATTTTTTAAGACGCGCCAGCAGGGAAGGCTCTTTTTGCGCCTCCATCATGATCCATGAAAATTCGTGAGGCAAAACACCGGCAATATCGCTGTTTGTATCAGTTCCCCCGGCAATACCACTCTCAATTTGTCCAGCGGCAATCTTCAATGCAATCTGAGCCGCCGTCTCAAGTCCTGTTCCGCAAGCTCGTTGAACGTCATATCCCGGAGTGTGAGGATCCAAGCCCGAACTTAAGACAGATTCCCGTGCCAAGTTCCAGTCCGAGGCGTTTTTCATGACAGCCCCCAAAGAGACATCTCCTAAAAGCTCCCCTTGCAGATTGGTTTTTGCCACAAGATCTTTCAACGTCGCCGTCATAAGTTCACGATTGGAGGTGCGGGAATAGTGCGTGAAGGACTTGGTGAAGGGAGTTCTAGACCCACCTAGGATTGCCACGGGTCTGAATGTTTTATTGTGAGCCATATGTTCTCCTTATTAAAAAATCAATAGAACTTGATTCTACCTACCGATAGGTAGATAATACAGCTGTATTTTGTTTAATACAAGGACGGATCATGGACACTCGAACTAGAGCTCTCAATCTAAGTCGACATTATTTACAAACACTTGGATTTAATGGCTTTAGCTTTCAGACTATCGCTGACGCTTTGGGTATAAAGAAAGCAAGTCTGCACTATCATTTCGCCTCTAAAGAGGACCTGGGGTTGGCTTTGTTAGAGGAATATGAAAGATCCTATAAAGATTGGAGTGAAAAAGTTGAATCCTTGCCCGCCCCAAAAAAACTAGAGCAAATGTTGCTGATCTTCTACAAAATGGCTTTAGATGAAAAGATTTGTCCCTCGGGAGTTCTGTGTTCTGACTTCAACACTCTGCCTAAGAACATGAAAAAACAACTTTTAAAGTTTCACGAATTTCAAAGAGCCTGGCTTAAAGACACCCTTCGCCAGGGAGTTCGAGAGAAGGTCTTTCGCAAGGATCTAAACATCGACGCCACGGCCGACCTTCTTCTTGCTAGCATCCAAGGGGGATTGCAGATGGCCCGCCTTCGCGGAGAATCGGAAACCTTTAAGGCATTTACCAAGAACCTGCTAAAGACCTTATAAGATCCTATCCCCTGGTAAAAATATCCCAATCCTGCAGATTGTATTTTTCAAGAATCTTTTTAAGAGTTCCATCGATTCGAGCCTCACGGAACCAGTCATCTAAATTCTTGGGCAGATAACCGAATTCAGGCTGTTTGGGTGTCCCCACCAATACCAAAGAGTTAAATCCCGTCAGCGACGTGGCCGTAAGACGCAAAGATGGATTTGCGTCTTTCATCAAGGAATAACGAAGAACATTATAATCCCCCAAGGCCAGTGAAGCTCGTCCGTCACCGATCATTTTGATCATACGCTCTGAGACATCGGCCCCCGTTAACTTTGTTCCTCTCACAGCATTACCAAGATCCACCTTGAGTTCTGGATCCGTCGCCATATCCCCAAAGATGACTTTCTTATTTCTAAACGATTCTTCGTCAATAATAGACTCTTTGTCGGCACTGGGAAGAAGCGCCCCGGTATAGCTGACCCCCAACTTAGGACCCATGACCCGAATATCAGACAAATAGCGCACAATATAGGAGGGAACTATAATGTAATTAACCTTCCCCGTTTGCAGAGCTGAAACTAAACGAGTATTGGGAATGCTTTCCAGTTGAAATGAAAAGTCTCGAGCTTTCGCCACCTCAGTAAGAATGTCATAGATGTATCCACTCCATTTTCCAGGCCCCGTTTCACAAAGGTAGGGGCAGAGAGGCGCAACACCAATGCGAATATTCAATATATTCCTATTTTTTTGACTGGATGGTCGGCGATCCAGATCACTTGATAATTTTTGATTATCCCGCTGAGCGAAATTCCCCGTTGGACGTCCCATCCAGCCGGGATATTCTTTTACATTTTGCTTCGTGACCGGAAAGGTGGGAATCAGTTTTTTGGGGGAAATGGACTTACCCAGAAGGGCTGCGATGAGTGTGCGAGCAGTTTCCCGTCCCAGCTCTGCGCAATACTGAGCGGAATTGACGACGGTCAAACGTTCTTCTTTTATGTTTTGAATTGATTCTGGAGCACCGTCAAACGTGGCATGACGAATTTCCGTCCTCTTTTTTTCCCAGAGGGCTTTGACGATTGAAATCCCTCCGCCATCATTCACAGTCAGAATCAAATCCACACTGCCTTTTGTCGGAAAATCCTGAAGGAATTTTTTTGCGGCTTTTTCTCCAGACTCCGGATCAACAGCATCATAGCGTTTTAAGACACGAAACTTCTGTCCTCGACTGCGAAGAGCATCAAAGAAACCATCCACACGATCAATCGTGGAAGACACTCGTGGGTATTCGAAAACAACGATCTGAATCTCATGGGAACGATCAAAAAGAGACTCCACATGAAGGCCGTCATCCCAGCCTCCCTGATAGTTGTCACTTGTCAGAAATGAGGCCAATGTCCCATTTACAATGTATTGATCATAAGCAATGACGGGAATATTGGCTTTATTGGCAAGCAAGAGCCCCGAGGCAAGTGCTGAATTGTCAGTGGGTTGAATTACAATCGCATGGGGCTTTTTTTTGACAGCCTCATCCATTTGCGACACCTGCTGTACGATACCTTTTCGCCCCTCGCCCGCAACATAGGGAGTGATCTTGATTTTGTCGGAACTTTTTTTATTGAAATTACCGATTTCTTCTTCGAAGCCCTTTCGCATCGCAACCTGGCCTTCGATCTTCATGCTCCAATAAAGAACTGAAACATCCCAAGTTTTCGCTTGAGAATATACACAGCAGATATTGAGAGTGGTAAATAGCAAAATGGAAAGAGCTTTCACTCAAACCATTATATTTAAGGGACGCCAAATATCAAATTTACTCGCGATTATTACGAGCAATTAACAAATCCACTATGGTTAGATTTATTAATATAATTCAATCCTGTCGTTCTCTTTAAATCCAGATCCAGAGTGAATCACAGCGATGGCCCCATCGTTCCCAAAGTAGCTGATAACTTCCAGCGTTCCCTTCAGGCGTCCCGGCACACGACCAATATGACCGCCGCTTTCAGGATCATAAACATCATCTCCATCTTCGGTGACTTTCAAAAGATCACCCACTTGAAGACCGGATACCCGTCCCACGTTCAAATAGATACGGTCTCCGTTGATCGCAGCAATACGTCCTTCCCAAGTCACTTTATCTAAAGAGGCTAGAACTTGAGGCGTAAAATCCAAAAAAGCATCTTTTACGATGACTTCAATCATTTCAGGATTGTTCGCTAAAAATTTGTCTGTCTCGACTCTTTCAGCAACGCGAACCCCTTGTTCTTCGACCGTCACAGTCTTAACGGTATTAAAAACTTCACGCCCCGCTCGGCCCGTTACCACACGCACCTGCGCGACAACTTCAAAAGCCGTCGAGAGATGTCGAACCACGCCGACGTTGTCAGACTTTCTTTTAATGCGAATATCAAGGATCTTTCCCTCTAAAACAGCATTCACACCCAAAGCCTGAGCCAGCTTTGCCACTTCCGGCAGTTTGTACTGACCCCCTTGAGTCATCTTAGAAAGATCCACATTCAATTCTTTGCTATCTAAAGCAATCACTTCACCTGTGCGATTTAAATCAGCGATAAAGGCATTGCGAGCCTTTTCCTTTAGCTGGACAGGACGAGCTTCCGAAGCATCCAGAAAGGGAAGAACCATCAAACGCTTCCGAGGAGAAGCGTCCTCTTTGCGTGCCTCGTAGTTCACGTCTTTGATTTCACGTCGCACTGAGGGAGTGCTGCGATCCAAGGTTGTACATGCAGACAAAACCAAAAGAAGAAGGGACGAGATAATTCTTTTCATGATCACAACTCCTACTGAACCCATTTCAAAACAATTTCATCGCGCTCTTCAGACACCTTGGAAAGCTTCTTTCCATTGACATCCAAAGCCTCTAGTTTTCCCAATAGCTCTGCGGCAGACACCGAGGTGTCGACCTCAAAACTCACAGATTCAGAGCTCACCAAACGTTCTCGAATATTTTTCACCTGCGTGATTTGAGAACGAATCTTTTCTTTTACCCCCTCCATCAACGGAAGAGCGTTGCGTCCTTGAATCGTCACACGAATTGTCGAAGTCCCTAAAGAGCCTCTTTGCCAAGCTTCCAAAACCTGCGAAGACAAATCATTCGCCGTGGTTTCTGCGACCTCACGAAGTTTTTTATCGACTGCATTTTCCAAAGATCCTGACTCGGTATCAAAGCGACGGGATACATCGGCGATCGCTCGCCCATTACTGACTTGAACTGCGGTCATTCGAATTTCAATACGATAGTTGTTTCCACGCTCTCCTTTAGTCAAAAGAACCTGCCCGTCAATCAACAGGGGGGCGTTAAAGTATTGCGCAAAAAACTGAGCATCTTCCCCGGCGATTTTTTCATTGTGAAAATCTGCGGGGACATTTGTTCCAAGACCGGACTCAATGGGCTTAATGACGTAGAAGTTGTTTTTTTGAAACGACGTCCTTAAGGCATTCTCTAGCAGACGGCCTTCCTTCAACAAAAAGGCTTGTTGATTCTTTTCTCCAGGAATCCACCAACGATAACTCCGTCCCTGCACGCGGTCCGACCAACTGATCACCGGCAACACAACTGGAATGGCGTCATTTTCATTTAAAAGAGTATTATTCTGAAGCATCTGCTTGAGATCTCGCAAAGAAACCTTCAAGGCCACGGACATTTTAAACTCTTCCCCTTCTTGAGTCATGGGGGACGGTTTTGCAAACGGGATGTACTGAGCCGAATTTTTGATGATCTTGGTTTGAATCAGTGACTTGTTTTTAAGGAAACGCTCTTCACCGATCAGCTCTTTAATAATTTCCTCGGAAATTTTCTGAGCCGCCTGATCTTGAATCTCTTTCTTAGCTCCTTGAGGAGTTTTTTCTTTGGAAACTCCCGAAAAAGTTCTATCGATCAATTCGGTTTGTTGCGCCTTGACCGGACCTCCAAGAAGAAAAATCAAAGCTGTTGTCAGGATCAAAGATAAACGCATTTTTAACCTCTCAACTCAATAAAATCAGTTCGACCAAACAACAAATGAATTCCCTCAAAGAATTCGCTATTAATAGTGATCCCCTGAACATCCTGTGTTTCCATCAAAACACGTCGATTCAAATCTGGCACATCAATTTCAAAGCTCACCGATGTTGATCCTGGATAATCCTTCATAAAGGACTGCAAACGACCATAATCCATCGGATCAATCTTATCCAAGTGGAAGACCATTCGTTTGGTTTTTTTAAGAATATCTTCCAAGGGCGACACGGTATCCACCATGATTTTAGCAAGGCCCTCTTCAACTTCAAGACCGCCCCCAATAAGAACAGGTCTTTCATCGCGCAGTTGCATTTCAAATCGCGCAAAAGAGTCGGGGAAGATCACAAGCTCACAGCTTCCCGTAAGATCTTCAATCTTACCAAAAGCCATGCGCGTTCCTTTTTTTGTGATGAGTTCACGAAGCTCCGTAATAAGCCCCGAGACCACCACCCGTTTTTTTCCGGCGTCGCGATTTTTCCAATCCTTTTTCGCCGCTTTTAAGGCCTCCGCCTCAGGACTTCCCGCCGCAGGCATCTGTGCCGGCAAGTCCACCACCTTACAAGTCGTCCACAGCTCTGACAAAGTATCAAATCCCTTTAAGGGATGATCACTCAGATAGAATCCCAGAACTTCTTTTTCATAGGCCAATGACGCCGTTCGCGTCCATGGTTTGGTTTCTTCAAGACTTACTTTGGTCTCTGCAGAGGGACCCAAATCAAATAAGGATGCTTGACCTAGCTCCTTGTCTTTTTGAAGCCCTTGGGCGCGATCCAAATACTTTTGATATCCCGCAATCAACTGTGCTCGGTGTCCTCCGAACCCATCAAAGGCTCCGGCTTTGATCAAACACTCGATCACTTTTTTATTCACCCGACGAAGATCGATAGAGTTAAAAAACTCATCCAAGGAGCCAAACTTCTTTTCAGGCAACGAGTTGCGCGCTTCAATAATGGCTTCCACCGCACTTTGCCCTACGCCCTTGATCGCCCCAAGACCAAAGTAGATTTCATCGCCATGCACATCAAAAAGATAATCAGAAAAATTCACGTGAGGAGACTTCACCGTCAAACCACGTTTTGCCGCATCCTTGGAGTATTTTACGATTTTATCTGTATCTGAAAGTTCGGTACTTAGAAGAGCCGCAAAGAACTCAGCCGCGTAATGGCACTTTAAGTAAGCGGTCTGTAACGTAACAACTGAATAAGCAGCCGCATGGGATTTATTAAATCCGTAATCGGCAAACTTATACATCAAATCAAACAGATCCGAAGATCTTTGTTTATCATGTCCTCGCTCTGTCGCCCCTTGCATGAAGCGCTCACGATGACGATCCATCTCTTCCTTGATCTTTTTACCCATCGCACGACGAAGCATGTCCGCTTCACCCAAGGAATACCCGGCAATGCGTGAGGCGATCCCCATAACTTGCTCTTGGTAAACCATGATCCCGTAGGTCTCAGAAAGCACTTCGCGTGTATCTTCCAAAAGGTATTCAACCGGGGCTTTACCATGTTTACGATCAGTAAAGTCAGGGATGTTCGCCATCGGACCCGGACGATATAAAGACGTGATGGCGGTGATATCGGCAAAACTTGAAGGACGAATCTTACGAGTGGCATCGGTGATGCCCTCACCTTCGAACTGGAACACCCCTGCGGTGTCCCCGCGCGACATCATCTCGAATGTGGCCATGTCGTTCATGGGAATTTGTTTTGTCGTTAAAGTCTTGCCACGGTTCTTTTTAATCAACTTCAACGCATGATTGATATGAGTCAAAGTTTTTAGTCCCAAGAAGTCGAACTTAATCAATCCGATCTTCTCAGCGTGTTTCATATCGTATTGAACAACCTGTTCCCCATCTGCGCCTTTATAAAGAGGCGCATGACGAACCAACTGCCCATCGGCAATGATCACCCCGGCCGCGTGAATCCCCGCATGACGAACCATCCCCTCAATCCGTTGTGCCAGATCCATCAAGGTGGCGACGGTAGGATTCATTTCCATCATCTCGTTAATTCGCGGCTCCATCTCAAGGGCTTCTTTAAGAGTGATTCCTAATTTTTCGGGGATCAGTTTAGTCACCGCATCGACTTCAGGGAAGGTCATTCCTAAAACACGGCCGACGTCTTTGATCGCCGCGCGCGCCTGAAGTTTTCCGTAGGTGATGATTTGCGATACGGACTCTTGCCCGTATTTTTGAGTTACATACTGAATCACTTCCTGACGACGGTCCTGACAGAAGTCGATATCAAAGTCCGGCATTGAGATACGTTCTGGATTCAAGAAACGCTCAAACAGAAGAAAGTTGGGAAGCGGATCCAAGTCCGTGATCTTTAAACAGTACGCGACAAGAGAACCCGCTCCGGAACCACGGCCTGGACCGACGGGAATATCATTGCTCTTCGCCCAGTTGATGAAGTCTTGAACGATCAGGAAGTAACCGTTAAAGCCCATGCGATCGATAATGCCCAGTTCATAATTCAAACGCGCATCATAATCAGGCTTTTTACCTTCAGGGACTGCTTCTCCGCGAGCGGCGGCCTCTTCAAATCTCTCTGCCAAGCCTTCACGAGATTTAATGGCGATATACTCTTTCAGAGTTTCGCCACCCTCTGTAGGGAAGGTCGGCAAGTGGTAAATGGGTTTTCCACTGTCATCTTTAATTTTAAATTTAACATCACAGCGCTCGGCTATTTGCAGAGTATTGCTAATAGCCTCAGGGATATCCGCAAAAAGTTCCTGCATCTGCTCGGGCTTTTTGAAGTAGAACTCATCCGTTCCCAAACGAAAACGGGATTCATCACTGAGAGTTTTATTCGAACCAATACAGATCAAAACTTCCTGAGCCAACTGATCGTCTTGAGTCATGTAGTGAACATCGTTGCTGGCCACAACTGGAACGCCGGTGATTTTGGAGGCCTCTAGCAAGAAGGGATTGATTTGATCCCACTCAGAGACCCCGGTTCGGCACATCTCCAGATACAGGCGATCATCAAAGATCTCTTTGAGCTGACGAATTTTCGCTAACGCGGCATCAGGACCTTCACGCAAAAAAGCATCAGCCACTTCACCACGCAAGCCCCCGGTCAGGCAGATCAGATTTTCGTTGTACTTTTGAATGACCTCGTAGTCGATACGAGGTTTCCAATAGAAGCCTTCTTGATAGCCGATGGTCGATAACTTACAAAGATTTTTATACCCATCCGTATTTTGCGCCAAGAACACCAAACGACGAGGCCCTACATTGACCTGATCGCGATCCTGCTTTTTTTCTAAACGAGATCCCGGAGCCACATACGCATCCAGACCCACCAAAGGCTTTACGCCGTTGTCCTTGCAGGCAAAATAAAATTCGACAGCACCGAACATATTGCCGTTGTCGGTCAATGCCACGGCCGGCATCTGCAAAGCCGCAGCTTTTTTAGCAATAGCTTTTACCCGGCAAGCCGCTTCTAAAAGGGAATACTCAGAGTGAACGTGAAGATGTACAAAAGACATGATAATTTCATATCTTAGCCCCCTTTCTTATTCAATAAAAGGGGGAGCAAAGAGCCACTTCTCTCGCCGCGTTAAAGGGTTCTAAACTGAACGATGGGATGAATGGTGACTCCTGAGGGAATTATCGCTTGATTCAGATCTAATTGATCATTTTTTACTGGAATTTTGAGAATTTTTTCGCCTTTTCCCGCATCCAGAACGACTTTAAGAAGGACTCCGCTAATTTGACTGGGGTTCGTCGCCCCGTCGATATTCCAAAGGCGCACCTGATTGTCTTGGATTTCCACTTTGTCGCTGTTGGGGGCTGTGGGGTCTTTTTCCAACTTAAACTCTAAAACACTCACTCCATATCCCGCTTCCACTTCCATATCGACCTGAATTTTTTGTTTTAAAGATTCATTCGCATATTTAAGCAACAATGCCGCTTGTTTTCCGGGCGTAGGATCAACGAAGTCGCGGTCTCGGGTGCTGTCTTGAGAGATAGCCCCGATATAGCGAAACGCCAAGGTGGAGTTTGGGACCTCTAAAGAAAACGGCTGAGTCACCTTTTCGCGCCATGAAAAATCATTAAACGACATCAACAAACGTCCTGAAGGAATATCAAAAAGACGATAGCCCGTCATTTCCGCGCAACATCCTCCCAAACCCGAAACCATCACTGGCTGAACTCCATGCACATTCAACTCTGTGGCTTGTTCTGACTTTCCCCACAAAACATTTTCCAACCGTGGCCCCTTGCGCACGCTCCAGGACACGCCTCCCGTGATGCCTTCGGCATCTAAATATTGCGTCACTGTTTTTGCGCTGCTGACTAAATAGAGTTCCTCACCACCTTGCTCGGTGTAGTCGCGAAAAACCTCATAGTCCTGAGAGGTCTTCGTGATCGTACGACCTCCTTCTGAATGTTGAATCAATTTGAAGTTTGCAATCCCTGAGCTTTCGTAAAGAAGCTGGCTGGTTCCGGCCAAGGCTGCAAGGCAAGAGATAACAATAATGAATGTGATGGTTTTTGAGGTACGGGCAAGTATTTTTGTTTTCATGCGTGAAAACTACAAAACTCACTCATACCTGACGAGTTACAAACCCTTCATGACGGCGATCTAATTCTTTATAAACTTATTCCCACTCAATCGTCCCCGGGGGCTTACTGGTGATATCATACACCACACGATTCACACCCTTCACTTTGTTGGTGATGAGATTTGAAACCTCGCGCAAGAACTGAAACTCAAACGGATACCAATCCGCAGTCATCCCGTCACTGGAGGTCACCGCGCGAAGAGCCAGAACATGATCGTAGGTTCTAGAATCTCCTTGAACTCCGACTGTTTTTACCGGCAACAACACACAAAAGGCCTGCCAGATTTTTTCATACAATCCTCGACGACGAAGTTCTGAAATAAACACTTCATCGCACTCTTTCAAGATGCGCAGTTTTTCTTTGGTGATTTCCCCTAACACGCGAATGGCCAGACCAGGCCCTGGGAACGGATGACGCCACAGCATCTCGTGCGGCAGCCCCAGCTCCGCCCCTAATGCACGAACCTCATCTTTAAAAAGTTCTCGCACAGGTTCAACCAATCCCAACTTCATTTTCTCAGGCAATCCACCGACGTTATGATGGGATTTAATGGTCACACTGCCTCCGACGGAAGAAACACTTTCGATCACGTCCGGATACAAAGTCCCTTGCGCCAACCACTTGATCGGCAATTTGTGGTCATAACTTTTATCAAAGACTTCAATAAACACTCGTCCAATGATTTTGCGTTTTTCTTCAGGATCGGACTTGCCCGCCAGTGCCGACAAAAACTCTTCAGAGGCATCCACACCACGAACATTTAATCCAATTTTACGATAGCTCTCCAGGACCGTTTCAAACTCATTCTTGCGAAGAAGGCCATTGTCGACAAAAACACAATGAACTCGCTCAGCCCCCAAAGCTTTCGTTAAAAGAGTGGCCACCACCGTTGAATCAACACCACCACTAAGACCCACCAGAACGTGATCTGAAGACCCCACTTTTTGCTGAACTTCTTTAATCAGCATATCCTTAATGTGCGGAGCATCCCAATCTGCAACGGCCCCACACATTTCTTCGGCATAATGCTTTAACAAATCATTTCCATGATCCGTGTGCGCCACCTCAGGATGAAACTGCAACGCCAAAACACCGGGGCCCTGCATTGCCGCTGGATGATTTCCATCAGAGTTTGCAATCACCTGAAAGCCATCCGGTACCTTTTCAACAACATCCCCGTGACTCATCCACACTTTTTGTTTTTGCGGAACACCTTTTACGACCGAAGTCCATGTTACATAATTTAAGCCGTACTCACGATGTTCTGCTTTCACAACCTTTCCACCCAACTGATGAGTCAAAAGTTGCATCCCATAACACACTCCCAATAAAGGTTTTATGTTACGAAGCTCTTGAATGTTTCTTTGTGGGGATCCTTCTTCATAAACAGAATTAGGCCCACCACTTAAAATAATCCCATAAGGATTTTTTTTAATAATCTCTTCCGTAGGATATTGATAAGAATGAATCTCTGAGTAAAAACCCAACTCCCGCAAACGACGGGCAATCAATTGAGTGAATTGCGAACCAAAATCTAAAATAATAAATCCGCGCATACCTTAAGACTCCATACGATAGTTTGGAGCTTCTTTGGTGATGCTGACATCGTGAACATGAGACTCACGAAGACCCATGGCGGTGATTTGCACAAACTTCGCTTTCACTTGCAGATCATCAATATTGCGCGCGCCCAGATAACCCATGCCGGATTTTAAACCGCCGACCAACTGATGAATGATTCCGGAAGCGGCCCCTTTGTAGGCCACCTTTCCTTCAATCCCCTCAGGAACAAGTTTTTCGTTTTCTTCGACATCCATTTGACCATAGCGGTCTTTAGAACCTCTCGACATGGCTCCAATACTACCCATGCCACGATAAACTTTATACGTTCGACCTTGGAATAAAATCGTTTCCCCAGGAGACTCTTCTGCACCCGCCAGAAGATTTCCAATCATGACAGAGTTTGCTCCCAAAGCCAGAGCCTTGGTGATGTCTCCGGAATACTTAACTCCCCCGTCGGCCACGATGGTTTTACCCCGAGCCTTGGCGGCTTTTGCGCACTCAACAATGGCGGAAATCTGCGGCATTCCCACGCCCGCAACAACGCGAGTGGTGCAAATACTTCCGGGACCGACCCCCACTTTGATCACCTCAGCACCCGCATCAAGAAGCGCATTGGTACCATCGGCTGTGACCACATTGCCACCCACCACGATCACATCTTTGTGTTTCTGCGAGATATACTTAACCATCTCTATCACGTTTTTAGAGTGCCCATGAGCCGTATCCACACACAGCACATCGACCCCCGCAACCACTAAAGCCTCCGCGCGATCTCGCGAATCCGCGCCCACGCCCAGAGCCGCCCCAACAAACAGACGACCATGTTCGTCTTTGGTGGCTTGAGGATAGTTTTTCGCCTTCTCAATGTCCTTGATCGTAATCAGACCTTTGAGTTTCCCCTTGTCGTCCACGACAGGCAGCTTTTCAATGCGATGTTTTTGCAAAATCTTTTTTGCTTCTTCAAGAGTGGTCCCCATCTTCGCAGTTACAAGATTTTCTTTGGTCATCAAGTTGCGAATAGGTTGATCAAAATTTTCTTCAAAACGTAAATCGCGATTCGTTAAAATGCCAATCAAAGTCCCATCCACTGTGATCGGCACGCCGCTGATTGAAAACTTCTCCATCAGATTGACCGCTTCTTGCACCAGGTGATCAGGGCCCAAAGTGATCGGATCGAGAATCATTCCGGCTTCGTATTTTTTAACTTTTTCAACTTCCAAAGCCTGCTTATCGATGTCGAGATTCTTATGAATGATCCCAAGGCCCCCATTTTGCGCCATCACACGAGCCACTCGATTTTCAGTCACCGTGTCCATAGCTGCGGAGATAATGGGAGTATTTAAATATTTTCCTCGGGCAAATAGAGAGCGAGGAACCACTTCGGTGGGAGTAATCTCGGAATATTGAGGAATTAAAAGAATGTCATCAAACGTTAAGGCATAAGGGACTTCGCGTTCCATAAACTCACTCCTGGCAGGGTTTCCTCATTCTCAGATGAAACCCTGCAGAGTTCAATAGAAGTCTGTTATTTAATACCAAGTTTTATAGAGCAAATAGTTATCCGCGGATTTTTCTAAAGCCTCAACTTCTTCATCCGTCAGAGGTCTTTTAACCTTGGCAGGACGCCCAACAACCAGACTGCGCGGAGGAATCTGTGTTCCCTCCGTCACCAGAGAGCCCGCTCCAATTAAACAGTGTTCCCCAATCCTGACCCCATCCATCACGATAGAGCCCATTCCGACTAGCGTCCCTCGACCAATTTCACAGCCATGAAGCATGACCAAATGCCCAATAGTCACGCGATCATGGAGCGTCGTTCCCCATTTACCATAGGTCCCATGAATGACCGAGCCATCTTGAACATTGACCTCTTTCCCGATACGAATGGGCATCACATCACCGCGAATCACCACATTGTACCAGACAGAAGACCCCGGACCGATCTCCACATCACTAATAATACGCGCATTATCGGCAATAAAAACATCCTCAGCCACAACCGGAGAAATCCCCCGCGCCCGCACAAAAATATCACTCATAAAAAACTCTCCCCCAAAAAAAGGTACGCCGTACCTTTTTGTATTGCAATGCAAGATTCAATGCGATGTTAATGAGTTCTTTCGCTCCGTGGATTGATTTTCTTGGCTAGATAAGAGAATATTTTCAATTCTGTCCCTTTCTTTCATTCCATCGGAAAATCCAATATCAATAAGCTGCTTACAATAGGCGGGCGTAAATAATAAATAACTCAGCATTTCTGCAGACTCTTCCAACGCCCCAGGTCCGCGCAATAGGTAACGGATAATCCGAGGCAGCTCTCCATCTTTTTGATGAGCCAATTCCGCAAAATTCACCGAGGGAGAGATCCACAGATTCTCAATTTCTCGAAAGGAAACTCTTTTCTTTTCCTCCGCGGTAAGCAATGAATAGCTTTGATTGATTTGCTCCATACGATGAATGTCTGATTCCAACCCATCCATCATGACGGCATTCATTAAAACATTCGCCACCTTTGAAACCGTTGGCACTCGGGACTCAACTCCCTGATGGTACGCATACAACGTGTCCTGACGACGTCTCACCCCAATGGCGATGAGCTTTTCCGCTCCCATGTAGATAGCCGGCCCACAAGGGGATTGATTTCGAATGCACCCGTCCCCGTA
>JAHRXB010000212.1 GCA_019104905.1 Bdellovibrio sp. | reverse complement strand
GACCGACGAAGTGGTCGGAGAAATCATCAAAAGACGTGAGACCGAGTCTGAAGGGGGCCCCTTTAAATGCGATCAAAGCGGCGGAAGCTCTGACTTCTGGAACTTTGTTCAATCCCGAGGCGTTCGCGTCATGGGAAATCCTGAAGACATCCCCATGACCTGTGATACGGTGATGAACTTCAAAATCCGCAGCACCGGAGAATTTGCCGGAGCCACCCGAGAAATTACCGCCATCGTAATGGATCTCAATCGCACTGCGACCAAGGTAAAATCTTATGTAGATAAAGAGAAACAAGACCAGGGTTCCAAATCGGATCAAAAGCAGAAGCAACAGCAGAAAAAAGATCCTCTTCCCAAGGGGCCTCCGCGCATTGTCTATTGGAATGAAAGATAGCCGGGCGAATGTTCTTTGCTCATCTCGACTAACGTCAAGAGATCATCCTAACCCCCGATAACCAAAAGACAATTTAAACTATACACAGCGCCTTTCCTCGCATAAACTAAGACCAAAAGCTCGTTCATGGAGGAACGCGTGAAATCTCTCGGCATAGACATTGGTTCGAGCAGCATCAAAATTGTGGAAGTGCAAAGCACCTCCAAAGGCTTTCAGGTCGCTCAATTTTTTGAGCACCCGCTGAATATTGCTCCGGGCGCAGATCAAGAACTTGAAATAATTGAATTCCTCCGCGACTTCACCAGTCACTACGACCCTAATCAAACTCGTTTTGTTATGGCGCTTCGTCAAGATCGCGTGGCCATTCGCAATAAATTTTTTCCATTCAACGATCGCATTAAAATCTCTAAAAGTTTGGCTTTTGAATTAGAAGAAGACATTCCTTTTTCTTCCGACAATGCCATCTTTGACGCGAAAATTGTGCGCACTGTGGGCGGCGGCGCGGAGGTCTTGGCGTGCGCGGCTCCGAAAATCCATGTGCAAAACTGTCTGCAAAGAGCTCAAGACGCGGGAATTGACCCTTACTTGATTTCGGCTGAAGGAACGGCTCTGGCCAACGTTTTTGAAAAGTGGAATGAAGCACCTCCGGCCTTGTTGGCCCCGGCCATTGCCTTGAATGATGAAGACAACCGTCCGGTTCGCCATATCAATTTGATTTTAAACATGGGGCATACTCGCACCCTGGTCAGCGCCTTTGAGGGCAACTCGCTGATTGCCGTCCGCTCTATTCTTTGGGGTGGTAAAAATATCGCCGACGCGATTTCGAAAAAATATGAAATCCCTTTTCTTGACGCTATTAAAGAGCTGCAAACCAAAGCGTTTATCTTGACCAACAAACAAGGGGCGACTTTTGATCAAGTCACTTTCTCTGACACTATCGCAAAAAGTGTTCGCGAAATGGCGCGCGATCTCCAGCTTTCCATTCTTGAACTGAAAAGCGAGTTCAACGCTCAGATCGATAGCATCGGCTTGACTGGCGGCGTTTCCCAAATTCAGAACATCGGCCCTTTCTTGACTCAACTTTTGGAAGCCCCCGTAAATCGCACTTCCACTTTGGATTTAATTCCGAATGTCCTTTTTGAACGCTCGGCCTCCAATGGCGCCAAAGCGGGCGTTGCTCTAGGACTGGCGATCGAAGGTTTTAAAAAGCCACGCAACCCTCCCCTCAATTTTTTACGTGGGGAGTATGCCAAAGAAAACCACCAAGTTAAAATGTTCTGGGAAAAATGGGGACACACTGCCAAGATTGCAACGGCAGCTCTTTTAGTTCTCTTTGTTTACACCTCCCTGCGCGAAACATTCTCAATGAGTCTGGCGGAAAGAACTCAAGAGGTCCTTAAATCTCAAGCCAAAACAGTGGCTGGCCTTAAAGGCAAAAATGCCTCTGAGAACGGCATCCGCAAATACATCCGTGAAAACAAAAAACGGGCCGCTGATCTGAAAACTCTCGCCAGCGTCGCCAATATGAACTCAGCCCTCGATATCGTCAAAAAAATCAATGACGCGGCTCCTGGGAAAACGGCTGTCACTTTGGATGTTCATGATTTGCAAATCAACGACACCCAGGTGGCATTGCAAGGTTATGTGAACTCTCCGCAAGAGATGAGCCTTTTACAGCAGTCCCTTGCGAACATCACCGTCGACGGGCAGGTTAGATCCCAAAAATCATCCTTGGGGTCACTCCCCGGAAAAACAGCTTTTTCATTCAGCTTTAATGTCGATCGCGGCATCCAAAAGGTGGCAAGATGAATTTAGATGACCTAAAGGACAGACTGGTTAGCGACGCCCGCCAAACTTGGGAAAGAGTCCAAGACAGCGCCGCCTACAATCAATTGCGAGATCGTTACGAAAATATGACACCGGCGATGCAAAAGTTGACCTCCGTCGGAGCCATTGCTTTTGTCGCCTTTGCTATTCTTTCCGTCCCCTATTCATATTATTCTCACTCGCAAGATTATGTCGGTGAGTTTGAAAGCAAACGCATGACGATACGCGAACTTCTCAAAGTCAGTCGCGAATCCTCTGACGTTCCCCAGATCCCTCAAGCTCCTTCCATGGATATAATTCGCTCAAATATTGAGAATCAAATTAAGTCCGCCAACCTACTGCCTGAACAAATCAAAGGAACAGAAGTTTTGGATAACAACTCTCAGTTGGTTCCAAAAAATCTGACAGAAGGAGTTTTGCAGGTCAGCCTAGCCAAACTCAACGTGCGCCAAGCCATGGACTTGGGCTATCAGTTTCAGAGCATCAATCCCAGCGTCAAACTGAAGGACTTGGTGATCACCGCCAACCGCGAAGACTCTCGCTATTTTGATGTCGTTTATAAACTAGTCGCTTTGGCCGTCCCGGAAGCTCCGCAAGTTCCTTCCGAACCAACAAAACGCAGTGGTGGTATTCGGGATCGCCTGAAAAATCGCAACACTGAAAGCGGAGACGAATAGTCATGGAACAACTTCGTCAGCTTTTCCGATTTATCAAAGAAGGAAAAGGGAAAATCTTTGTCATGGTTTTTTCCTCCTTGGTGTTCTTGTTCTTTCTTTTCCCATTTGATGACTTGAGTGATCTGATCTCGTCCCAGGTTTCAAAACTTTCCAACAATACAGTTTATGTTCAATTCGACAAACTGAAGATGAGTCTATTCCCTCAACCTGGCGTGAAGATGGATCAAGTGTACATTGAATCCATTCGAACACCCGCCCTGTCGGCGCAAGAGTTGGTCATCACACCTTCGGTCTCAGGAATCATCCAGCAAAAACCTTACGGTCATGTGTCTGCGAAAGGCCTCTTGAAAGGTGATGTGGATCTTCATGTCGGTAAAGGAACCAAAACTGAGAACGGTGTCGAAAGACAGCGCATCGAGGTCTCTGCGAAAAAAGTCTCTTTGCATGACCTCCGCGAACTGGCGAATCTGCCGGTCCTTCTCAAAGGCCAGTTGGATTTACAAACAACAGCCCTCGCGGATCTGTCCTTCCAAGAACAACCCGATGTCGAACTGGATCTTACGATCAGCAAGTTTGAACTTCCTCCTTCAAATGTAAACACCCCCATGGGCCCCCTCACCTTGCCCGACCTTAAGCTGAGCACGGTTGAACTCAAGGGCCGTCTGGCGGCAGGACGCTTTATCATCGAAACCGGCACTATTGGAAAACCTGGTGATGAACTGTATGGTTCAATCAAAGGAAACATCGGATTGAATATCGTCAATAATGGCGGAGCTTTTTCTCACCAAATCGGAGCTTATAATTTTGAAATTGATCTGAAGACAAAGAAGAGCTTTCAAGATCGCGCTGCTCTCTTCCTCACTTTCATTGATGGCTATAAAACGCCCACCAATGAAGGCTCACAATACAAGTTCAAGGTTTCAGCGACAAATCCCATGATGCCCCCCAGTATTGGGGCCGCGCGTTAGTCCGATTTTAGATCTCCATCTAGACCCCTCTTAAATTAAACTGAGCAGGGGTCTGCTTAAAAATTGCACACCCCTTTCCACAAATAAAAGAGAGTCCGAAGTCCTTATTGACTTCACTCTTAAACTGACCAAAAACGAAATGGTCAAATTTGGAGGGAATATGTCAGGTGTAAATAAAGTCATTCTAGTAGGCCGTTTGGGAGCAGATCCTGAAGTAAAAGCTATCGGCAGTGGCAGCACAGTTGCTCGCCTTAATATCGCTACAAGTGAGTCTTGGGTGAAAGACGGTCAAAGACAAGAACGTACAGAATGGCACCGCGTAACTGTATGGGGCAAACTAGCAGAAATCTGCGGTAAGCACCTTTCTAAAGGTCGCCAAGTCTATGTCGAAGGCAAACTTCAAACTCGTCAATGGGAAGACCAACAAGGTCAAAAACGCTACACGACTGAGATTGTAGCAAGCACCGTTCAGTTCTTGGGTTCTGCGGGTGCCGAAAGTGGTGCGGGTCGTTCGACTTCTACTGGAAATGATGATTTCAACTTCCAAGATTTCGGTCCAGAACCTAGCTTCAACTCCAACGACGAAATCCCGTTCTAAAGAACAGCACGGAAATTTATGTCAGCCCAAAGCCCCGATTTCATATCGGGGCTTTTTATTTGGTCCAGTCTCTCTTATAATAAAAAGCCTATGAAGTGTTTTCTCTTTCCAACACTTATGGGGCTTTTATTAAGCGGTTGTACCATCTACCGCTCCGAAGGACGTAAACAGTTCGAATCCGAAGCCCCCACAAAAATCTCTACCGCTTCCACCTCCTCCACCTCTTTTCAACTGAAGGGTTGTAAAAAGGAAGGGCGCCTTGAGACTTGGTTCAACGAAGAATTCCCGTCACAAAGTTATGAACTGGTGACCGCGGAATCTGATTTGGAAATCTGGCGCACTCATCGCGACAAACGCGTCGAGGTCAAAGCCTTGCAACGCAGTGAGACCGGAACGCAATCTTGCACCTACGAATTCGCGAACGACGTCGTTTGGAATCTTTATAAAGATCAGTTCATTAGAGAGCTTGAAAACAACTTGATGACTCTTGAATAGGAAAACAACACGTGATCTCTAAAAAATGCCTTCTTGCTGCTGCCCTGTTTTTATGTTGGACCTCTTCCGTCTATGCGGCCTCTGTGTCGGCCGTAAAGGGCACTAAAGTTCTGATCAATCTCGAGGGAGACAGCGCCGCAGAGGGAGAAGAATTTTACCTCATCAATCCAGACAGTCGCAAGAAGACGGCCGTCATTCGCATTAAACAAATCAAAGGCAGCAAAGCTCTTGGCGAAATCATCAAGGGTCGTGCGGAAAGTGGTTATGGCTTACAAGCCAAGGCCCCCACTCCGATCAGTGCTGATGTTGAATCCACGGACAGCTACAGTGAAACACCTAGAAAAAGAGACTCCGGTTCTTATCTGCGCACCCTGAAGGATTCTTACGGCGTGGTCGGCGGATACCTTATGAACTCGATGACCGCCGATGTCTCTTACAAAGATGGC
>JAHRXB010000159.1 GCA_019104905.1 Bdellovibrio sp. | reverse complement strand
AACCGAGGAATCAATCATGAGTCAGTTTGGAAAAGCCGTCAGTGAGATTTCAATTCAACAAGATTTTCGTGATGAGTTGATGAAGGCTGTAAACGAAACACTTCATAAAACTCGCCGAGCCGTTAAAGATGACCTTGATCGCTATGAGGCTGCGCTAGTTGACTTGCAGGCGCGTGAGGATCTTACTTACAACCATTTCGCTTCGGGTATCATCGATCAAGATACCTATTGCCATCAGCGCAATCTCTCAAAAAACAAGCGGATGGAATACATGAGTTTGATGAAGCAAGCTCAACTTCAGATAAACGAAGCTGCTGGAGAAACCATCGAATCCATTATCGAACTGGCTACTAATGCGGAATCATTATGGAATCACATGACGACACAAGAACGCCGTGAACTGCTAGATAAGCTACTATCGAACCGATGGTTGAATGGTGTAACTGTTGAATATGAAATAGTAAAACCGCTTCGGACTTTGGCTGAAATGAAAGAAAATCAAAATTGGCGGAGAGTGAGGGATTCGAACCCTCGAGCCCCGCGAAGGGCTGCCAGTTTTCAAGACTGGTGTATTCAACCACTCTACCAACTCTCCGTCGACCGTTTTATGGGTTTTCACGAAGGTATTCAAGCAGTTGTTCTCTTTGACGCGCCGTAGACCCAAAAAAGAAGCCGGCACCTTTAGCGAATTTCGGTTTTGCCGCCCATATAGCTTTGGAGAGCTTTGGGGATGGCGACGGAGCCGTCTTCGCGTTGGTAGTTCTCGAGAATAGCCACTAATGTTCTTCCGACGGCCAAGGCTGAACCGTTGAGGGTATGAACAAATTGAGGTTTTCCTCCGGCAGAACGGAAGCGAATGTTGGCGCGACGAGCCTGGAAGTCCTCGAAGTTTGAACACGAGCTGATCTCACGGTACGTGTTCTGCCCTGGCAACCACACTTCAAGGTCATAGGTCTTTGCCGATCCAAAGCCCATGTCTCCCGTACAAAGAAGCATCCGACGGAAGGGGAGTTCTAGATTCATCAAAACCTGCTCCGCATGGGACGTCAACGCCTCATGCACCTCGTGAGACTTGTCTGGATGACAGAACGTCATCAATTCCACTTTGTCGAACTGATGCTGACGGATTAAACCTTTCGTGTCCCTTCCTGCACTTCCGGCCTCAGAGCGGAAGCAAGGAGAGTACGCACAAAAACTTTGTGGCAAATCTTTTTCATCCAAGATCTCGCCATTGTAGTAGTTCGTCACAGGAACTTCGGCTGTGGGAATCAAATAAAGATCAGACCCCTCCAGATGAAACACGTCTTCTTTAAACTTTGGAAAGTTCCCCGTGCCCAACAAGCTATTGCTGTTCACCATGAACGGCGGAATCATCTCAGTATAACCATGTTTAGTAGAGTGCAAATCCATCATCAATTGGATTAAAGCGCGCTCCATCTGGGCGGCCGCACCCTTTAGAAACGCAAAGCGCGTTCCGGTGGTTTTTCCCGCTCTTTCAAAATCAATAATATTCAATGACTCGCCCAATTCCCAATGTTCCTTGGGTTTGAAGGAAAACTTCGTAGGCGTTCCTACAACCTTCATCTCTTTATTGTCTTTTTCAGACGAGCCCACGGGAACTGAAGAATGGGGTTTGTTCGGAATGACCAAAGCGAGCTTCGTCACTTCTTGGTCGGCCTCTGCGGCCTTGGCCTCAAGATCCTTCACTTGGCCTTTTAAAGTATCCACCTCAGCTAAAATCGCCGACGCATCTTTGCCTTCACGCTTGAGTTTGCCAATTTCTCCACTGAGTTTGTTTTGATTGGCTTTTGCAGACTCCGCTTGCGTGATCATCTCTTTGCGCTTTTTATTGAGCTCCATAATTTGCTCAAGAATTTCCGTGGAGGCTCCGCGATTGATAAGCCCTTGCTTATACTCATCGTAATAAGAAGGTCCATTTTCAGCTTTTTTTTCCAGAAGTTTAATGTCGATCATCTCAAGAATCCTTTTCTACGGCGCGACCAATATATACATTCTCAACAGCATGGCGACAAGGACGCAGATCAAATCAAAAATTAAAATCTGACTGACGCTCCAGCTCGCCAACAACTTTATAATGACGGCGAGTACGACGACCATGACAAAAAGCAGAGCAAATGTTCCATAGCCCATCAACTCCTGGCCAATCAAAGCCAGTACCAGGCCCAGCAAAATTCCTGTAATAAAACGCAAACTGAAATGAAAGAAGGAGAGGCTCGATGATTTCACGCCCTCTTGTGCGCTGCTTGCAAGTCCTCTCATTTTGTCGCCGATTCCCATGGCTTAATCCTCCGTTGTCCGTCCTTAGTTGCCGAGTCTTGAGATTTTGCTCTCTATTTCAACACGATCTGGTGCATTTGGCGAGAGGCCTAAATATTTATTATACGCCTGCGCCGCAGAGCGGGTGTCGCCCTTCAGCTCATAGATCGCGCCTTGTTCACGATAAATTTCCGCAAATCCACTTTCGCGCGCGGCCGCTAATGCCAGCATATCTTCAGCCACATCCAAAGATCCCGACTGACGATAGCACGTTGCTGACTTTACGTAGATATCAGCCCCCTGGGGGCGAAGTTTCATTGCTTGAGAGTACTCCGCAGCGCACTCCGCATACTGGCGTCGAGCAGTATAGACCTCTGCCGCCAAAATGTATGAATCCGCCACATTGGGGTTTAGTTTTTTCTCAGCCTTTGAAGCCTCTAAAGCCGTTGCAAAATCGCCCGAAGAAAAGGCGGCTTTACCGATGTAGTAATAAGTTCTTGGGTAGTTTGGATTCAGGCGTTGCACCCGTTTGAACTGTTGGATCGCCTCTTCAAAACGACTGGTTTCCAGGTATAACTTTCCCGCCTGAAAGAGGGCTTCCCCATCGGTGGGGTCTAAGACAGCCGCACTTAAAAATGCCTTCAAGGCCTTGTCATTCAAACCCAGGGCCTTTTCGCTCTCTCCCAAACCCAGCCATCCTTTCTTGTTGCGAGGATCGGCTTCAACAACTCTTTCATAAATTTCTTTGGACTGCGAGTAACGGTCTTCTGATTTGTACACTTCAGCCAAGGCCACACGATAATCCAAGGTGTACGAAAAACGTTTAATAAGTTCATTTAAATACGCTATCCCCGAATCCACTCCGTTGGTTTGTGCCAACATCTTTGCATAAGTGATCTGAGCCTCTGGGTTCGTAGCGTCTATCTCGACGGCTTTGGTCGCATAACGAATGGCATCTTTGGCAGCGTTCTCTTTCTTCTCAATTTCTTTTTTATTGATCGGCATGACTGAACGAGCCAGCAGTCCATTGGCCTTCGACAGAAGAATATAAGTCTCGATATCTCCATCATAAGCTTTCACTGCACGGGTTGCATAATTGATCGCGCCGATCATATTGTTCTTTCGAAACTCCAACATGGCCAAACCGCGCAAAACTTCATAGTTGTTCGGAGCAATTCTGAGGGCGTTGGTCAGAACCTGGAGCGAGCCCGTAAAATCAAATCTTTGCGACATATAGTCGGCCTGAAGAACATAGGCGGACACCAGTTTGGGTTCGGCCTTCATGGCTTTATTTAGCCATTCAATGGCCTCAAAACTTTGATTGAGCTGCCAAAGACACTTGGCCGCCTTCATCGCCGCAGTTCCATTCTTAGGATCGACCTCAAAGGCCGCTTTAAATTCGGCTTGCGCGGCTAGGAAATCCCCCTGGCGCACATACTGATCTCCAAGATATAAAAGCTCGTTGTTTTTGCCCTTGTCTCCCTTGATTTTATCCGAGCCCCCCAAACGAATCACCAACTGACGAACGTCGCTGTTGTTGGGGTTCAGAGCAAAACCCCGCTGAGCCATATCCAGAGCTTTCTTCTTCTCTCCACGCAACACAAAAATTTCCGCTAAAATGGCGTATCCATCAGCTTCAGTCAGTTGCGAAATACGGCCCTTCGCCTCAAGGGCTGTGCTTAAATAGCTGTAGGCCGTATCTGATTTTTTAAAACCTCGATATTCAATAATTCCTAAAAGAATTTTTGCCTCACGATGTTTTGGATTTTTCGCCAACACATTCTTTAAAAGACTTGCCGCAGAGGTGTAATCACCTTGCTCTAACAAGACCTTTCCCAAAGCGACCTGAGGGCTCAACCATTTTTCCCAAAGTTGCGCGGCCTTTTCATAGTAGGGGGCGGCGTTGTTGAGATCTTTTTCGCCCTCCAAAAGCTCGCCTTTGAAATTATAAACCACGGGCAACAATGAAAAGGGCTCATTGCTTTCCAAGGTCGCCTCAACGACACCCTTGGCTTCCTTGTAACGACCCGAGGTCATCAACTTCACCGCTTCACACACCTGCCCAAAAGGACTCACCACATTCAGGGCTCGCGTTGACTGTGTTGCAAAGGAAATTGTTTTGATGTCTTGCGCATCTTGGACCGCAAAAGGCCATAACTCCCGATACACCACACACAGAAGAGCCCGGACTTCGATATTCATCGGAGCCCCTTCCACAATAGCTACCAGCTTGTTCTGTGCCGAAAGATAGGACTCAAAAGTGTCTTGCTCCATTGCAAAAAGAGCTTCATTCAATTTTTCTTTAACTTGAGCTTCGGACAATGTCGACGTCGATCTTCCCGGCGCCAGCAGATGAATTTTTGATCCATCGCTCGGTCCACTATCCCACAAAAACCACGCGCCAAAGACAATCATCAAAACAAGAATCAAAACTGGAACTCGGAGAGTCTGGATAAGCTCTCCCTTTTCCATGTTCTTCAAATTGGAAAGCTCAATGACCGAGTCGGATTTTTTATTGGCCGACACGTTCTCTATCGGAGTGCTGGCCGGAGGCACATAAGCCGGAGCATCGTAGATATCCACCTGTTGAGGAGGTTTCTCAATTTTAATGTTGGCAAAGCTTTCTGACGAGGGTGTTTGATCTTGAGGTTTGGGCGGCTTCGGCGCTCGTGTGATGACCGTCTCAGCTTCCATCTTCTGCGCTTTTTTGGGATCGACATCAACAACCCCCTCAAGCGCTTCAAGAAGTTTGTCGTAAAATGCGGGCTCTTTGGAAATCAACGTCCACTGACCATCGGGAAGTCGCGAGATCATCTCTTGACCCGAAAAGGCGCCCTCACCAATCATACGAAGAATGGCTTCAGTGGAATACGGGCCCTTAACCTGACCATTCCGTGTTTTTACAACCCAAGTAACTTGAATACGCGACATAGACACCTGATTATACTGAGCTTTTCTGCTGAGGACTATGCTCCTCTGCCCCCCGCTATCAGGTCTGTGCTTTAGTCAAGGAAAGGGGCCTATTGTGGTTCCAGAATAGAACCTCCGTCCCAATATGGAATTACCCTTGGTTCCGATTTGAGTGTGCGGAGCGCAGGCTTCGACCCTCAAATCAAATTTAAGACCACTCCAGGACTGTCTCAAGTTGGCACACGACTTGCTTTAATAGAAACCGTTCGTTGTTATTTTGAGGAGTGGGTAAGTGATTCGTAACGCATTAATCGCATTTTACATCTTGGCAGTTCTCGCGATTTCAGCAGTAGCTCGCGCGGGCGTTCTTCCAAACAATGCTCTTAATGAAGAAGCCGCAGCTTCTGAGCTTCAAAATTACAACTTCAAAACTCATGTTGGTGAAATCGTGGCTTTGGCTGATGGTTCTCTCGTTTTGGCGATGGAAGATCAGCAATCCTTCTTCGTATTGAAGTCACAAATGGATCTGACAGCTTTTATTGGTTCTAAAGTTATGATTAGTGGTATCGAGCTTGAACATCAACTTGCTCCCAATTTTGAACTGGAAACTGTGGACCCCCTCCCTGGTTTCGGTTCTGGGAACAAAGCAGTCGTCTTCTTTGTGTTCGGTATCAGCGAGGTTAGATAATAACCTTTGATCATTGAGTCTCAGCCCCATCCCCTCCGCGGGCTGAGACTTTTCTTTTTATCCCTTAAAAGGCCTACGGATCCCCTCCTTGTAGGCCTTTTTCTTTTTCAACTTACGCAAAAAAAGAAAGGCTCCCTTTGAGGAAGCCTTCACGTATTTTACTTTTTAAAACCACTTAGTCGATTCGACGAATCTTCGCACCCAGACTTGAAAGTTTGTCTTCCAATTTTTCGTAACCACGATCCAAGTGATAAATACGATTTACAACCGTTTCCCCGCTTGCCACAAGCCCCGCCAAAACCAAGGACGCACTGGCACGAAGATCTGTCGCCATCACCGGCGCCCCAGTCAACTGACCCGGCAGCCCACGCACAACGGCCACTCGCGTTTTGGGAGTGATATCCGCACCCAGGCGAGTCAGCTCTGTCACGTGCATGAAACGATTTTCAAAAACCGTTTCCGTAATCACGCTGGTTCCGTGCGCCACTGTCATCAAAGCCATAAACTGCGCCTGAAGATCCGTTGGGAACAAGGGGTGGGGAGCCGTCGTGATATCCACCGCTTCCCACTTATCACAAGGAAAAACGGTCATTGTGTCGGCCGTGGTTTCAATTTTAAAACCCGCCTCGCGCATTTTCAAAATCAAAGCTTCTAAATGAGCAGGAACACACTTCGTGACCGTGACCTGACCCTTCGTGATGGCTCCGGCAATTAACAATGTTCCCGCCTCGATACGATCTGGCATGATCGAGTGCGCAGCGGGCTTCAATTTAGAAACCCCTTCAATGCGAATCACGCTGGTTCCATGACCCGTGATCTTTGCTCCCATCTTGTTAAGATACTCTGCAAGATCCACGATCTCAGGTTCCTTAGCGGCGTTTTCAAGAATGGTCACGCCATCGGCAAGAGCTGCCGCCATCATGACGTTCTCAGTACCACCCACCGTGACGGTTTCAAAAAGGAATGTCGCGCCTTTAAGTTTTTTTGCAGCCGCATGAACATATCCTTCTCTTTGGGTAATCTCAGCACCCAGGGCTTTAAACCCTTCCAGATGAAGATCAATCGGACGGCTTCCGATTGCGCAACCGCCGGGCTGGGAAACGACGGCCTCACCGTATTTCGCCAACATCGGCCCCATACAAAGAAAGCTTGCACGCATTTTTCGAACAAGATCATAAGAGGCTTCATAGGATTGCAGCGGACTGACTGTCACATGAAACTCATCGCCAACCCACTTCGTTTCACATCCCAAGCTGTGCAAAAGCTCTGCGGTGGATTCGATATCTTTAAGCTTCGGAACGTTTTTAAAAACATGCGTTCCTTCAGCAAGAAGTGTTGAAAAGAGAATCGGAAGAGCCGCGTTTTTTGCGCCACTCGTAGCGACAGTACCTTTTAAAGGGCCATTGCCCATGACAACCATTTTATCCATGCGTTACTCCACGAATCACTCTATCATGCCCGGAAAGATCTTTGATGACATTTATTTCGTTAAATATTTTTAAGTTCTGAAAATGTTCCCTCATCGCAGCCCCCTGACTCATTCCCATCTCCATAAGCATAAGACCCGGAGTGTTGAGCTGGCTCCCATAGAGCTGCGACCAGGATTTTAAAAGTGCAAGTCCGTTGTCTTCAGCAAAAAGCGCCGTTGAGGGCTCAAACTTTCGAACATTTTCTTCCACCTGCGGGTCTTGCGGGGCGATGTAGGGTGGGTTGGAAACAAGAACATCGATTTTATCAAAACCAGTCCACTCTTTGTAAACCGACAAAATGGTCTCCCATTGAGCGGCATCTGCGTGAACAAACTTCACCCGGTCAGAAACTTCCAAGGCTTGAGCATTTCTTTTTGCCACGACCAACGCGGATTCAGACATGTCGACAGAAACCAATCGTGCATTAGGGAGTTCTTTAAGAAGACTCAAACCAATGCAGCCTGATCCGGCCCCCAAATCAAGAATTCCTATTGTGTCGTCGTTTGTCTTTACCCACGACAAAACCTCTTCAACAATATGTTCCGTTTCAGGTCGGGGGATGAGGACTGACGAATTGACTTCAAAGCGGTATTTATAAAAATCCCGATAGCCAAGAATATAGGCCACCGGCTCTCCGGAGGCTCGACGACGAACCAGTTCCCGCAACACAACCAACTCGTCTTCCTTCATAGGCTGATCAAAGCGAAGGTAGAGCTGAATCCGATCCAGCTTTAAACCATGGGCTAACAAAAGCTCGGCATCAAGACGGGGAGTCTCGATTTTTTTATCTTTGAAAAAGGCAGTCGTCTTATCGAGGATTTCTTTAAGTTTCATTCATTAAGCAGAGGTCTGTTTTTTAAGTGCCTCTGCTTGAAAGTTAGCAACGAGCGGATCAATCAGCAACTCAAATGAACCATTCATGACCTGGTCTAGCTGATGAATGGTCAAACCAATGCGATGATCGGTGATGCGAGTTTGCGGGAAGTTGTAAGTGCGAATTCGCTCCGAGCGATCACCCGTGCCGATTTGTTCTAGGCGAACATCGGAAGCTTCCTTACGAGCCTTTTCATCTTCGATCTGCTGCAATTTTGCGTAAAGGATCTGGAAAGCGCGCTCTCTGTTGGCGGATTGGGATTTTCCCTCTTGGCACTTAACGTCCAAACCTGTGGGAATATGAACAACACGGACTGCTGATTCCGTTCTATTCACGGACTGACCGCCAGACCCTTGAGAGCGCATGGTCTCAATACGAACATCGCTCATAGGAATCTTAATTTCCGTAACTTCGACTTCAGGAATCACCGCCACCGTCACGGTCGAGGTGTGAATACGTCCCGCAGCTTCCGTTTTAGGAACACGCTGAACACGATGAACGCCGCTTTCATATTTTAGCTTACTGAAAACAGAGTCGCCGGTAACACTGGCAATGATCTCTTTGGCGCCCCCGGCGTTCCCTTCAGAATAAGAAAGCATTTCGACTTTCCATCCTTGAGAGGTGGCGTAGTGAACATATCCTCGGAACATTTCATCGGCAAAAAGAGCGGCCTCGTCACCGCCGGCGCCCGCACGAATTTCGAGGATGATGTTTTTGTCGTCGTTAGGATCTTTGGGGATCAAAGCGATTTTAAGCTGCTGCTCCAGCTCTGGAATAGCGGCCTCAAGCTCTTTCACTTCCTCACGGATCAGCTCACGCATTTCAGAGTCTTGTTCGGCTGTTAAAAGCTCTTTGCTCGCCTTAAGGTTTTCAGTCTTCTTTTTGTAGTCACGATAGACCACAACGATCTTCTCCAGATTTCCCAACTCTTTCATAAGAGCGCGGTACTGAGTTTGATTGGAAGCAATATCGGGTCTTTGAAGAGCCATATTGACTTCTTCGTAACGAGATTCCACCTCATTCAACTTCGAGAACATGCGAACCGCCTCTAATTCCGTTGGTACATCAAGATGATTTTTAAAACTGTGAGAACTGAAAACGAAAATGCGGTTCGAAGAGTGAACCGCATTTCATACAAGAACGTCCTCCGATTGGAGGGCCGAAATTTATTTCTTGCCGTAACGTTTTTTGAAACGATCGATACGACCTTCAGTATCCATCACACGTTGTTTTCCAGTGAAGAAAGGGTGAGATGCAGAAGAGATCTCAACTTTAACCAATGGATACTCTTTGCCATCTTCCCATTTAACTGTTTCTGAAGAGTGAAGGGTTGTTGTTCCCAAGAAAGAGTAATCGCAAGAGATGTCTTTAAATACAACGGTATTTACTTTTGGATGTAAGTTCTGTTTCATGACCTGATTCCTTATAAATAGTCAAAACTATGGGTCTTAAGCTAAAAGGGTTTAACACACTGGGTCCCCCCTGTCGAGCATAAATCGCTGCTTTTTTTAGCAACAACATCGCCGATGAAGGCCCTCTTTAGTTTAAAAATAATCTCGTATTTTCAATATCTTAACTTATATCACAAGTTCCGCCCGTATTCCCTTAAAAAATCATCTGCTTCGATAAATTCAAGACCTCCCCCTCTATTAACAAAGTCCACTTTTGCTTTTTAGCGACAGTTTAAGCTGCTTCTTGCCGCTCATTTTAGGCTTCACTACTCTGGCAAAAACCAAGGGAGGCCCCCGATGAAACCACTCTTTCTTGTCACTGTTTTGCTGGTTCTGACTGGAACAGCGAAGGCTGAAAGCATCTACTGCTATTTCACTGAACCTTTTCTGACGGTCACTTATAATTCTGACACCAATAAGGTGAAGGTGGACTCTCCCCAAGACGGCTCTGTGGAGCTGAATGGATCCGTGATCTATCAAAAGGGCGGCCTTCTGAAAATTTCTGCGGAGGGGGTTACGCAATATCTGGAGGTCGATCTGACCAAAGAAGGTTCTGACGGAATGTCGGATTTTGTTTATCCATTTGAGGGAATTATCAACGGCACTTTATACGGCGGATGCGAAACGGATTCGCTGAAAAGACAGTAGCTGTTGGAATAAAAAAGGAGTCCTCGCGGACTCCTTTTTGCTTTTTTGATTTTAACAAAACCGTTAGCCCGGTCCCGACATCGCCTTCAGGAAGTCTGTGTTGGTCTTCGTTCCTTGAACCTTGTCCAACAAGAACTCCATCGCATCGACGACGTTCATCGGAGCCAAAACTTTTCTCAAAACCCACAAGCGGTTCAGATCGGCTCTCTCAACAAGAAGATCTTCTTTACGAGTCCCTGATTTGTTGATGTCCATACATGGGAAGATACGCTTTTCCATGAGCTTACGATCCAAGTGAATCTCGGCGTTACCAGTACCTTTAAATTCCTCAAAGATAACCTCGTCCATACGAGATCCTGTATCAATCAACGCCGTTGCGATGATTGTCAAAGATCCACCCTCTTCGATGTTACGAGCAGCACCGAAGAAACGTTTTGGCTTGTGAAGGGCGTTCGAGTCCACACCACCTGACAAGATCTTTCCAGAAGGCGGAACAACCGTGTTGTAAGCACGAGCCAAACGCGTGATGGAATCCAGCAAGATGACGACGTCATGCTTGTGCTCAACCAAACGTTTCGCTTTTTCAATAACCATCTCTGCCACCTGAACGTGACGAGTCGGCGGTTCGTCAAACGTAGACGATACGACTTCACCCTTAACGGTTCTTTGCATATCCGTCACCTCTTCAGGGCGCTCGTCGATCAAAAGAACGATGAGTTTTACTTCAGGGTGATTGTGCGTGATTGCGTTGGCAATTTGTTGCATCAAAACTGTTTTACCAGTTCTTGGTGGCGCCACGATCAAAGCACGCTGACCTTTTCCAAGAGGAGCCATCAAATCCACAACACGTGTTGTGTATTCGCCGGGGCTGTGCTCAAGCTTCAGTCTTTCGTTCGGATAAAGAGGCGTCAGGTTGTCGAAAAGAATTTTGTCTTTTCCGTTTTCCGTCGTCTCAAAATTCAGAGAATCAACTTTTAAAAGTGCAAAATAACGCTCGCCATCTTTCGGAGGACGAACCGTTCCTGTCACCGTGTCACCGGTTCTTAAACCAAAACGACGAATTTGCGACGGGCTGACATAGATATCATCAGGACCTGGAAGATAGTTGTAATCGGGTGAACGCAAGAATCCGTAACCATCTGGCAAGATCTCAAGAACACCAGAACCGTAAATATCTTGTCCGAGCTTCGCGGCTCGTTTCAAGATTTCAAAAATCATATCTTGGCGACGAAGGCCCGCAGCGTTTTCAATTTTAAGTTTAGTCGCAAGCTCCGTGAGCTGAGTGATGTTTTTTGATTTCAAATCCTTTGAAGACAACCAGCTTTTTTCTTCATCAGTCAATTGAATGTCAGCCAAGTCAACTTCTTGAGTTTGTGCTGGAGGTGTTGCGTGGGCATCATCACCAAGGGGCTGTCCCTCATCACGATGTCTGTCGCTGCGGAAGTCTCGGCGTTGTCCGCCACCGCCACCATGACGGTGACCACGGTCGCGATCGCCTCTGTCGCCACGGTCTCCACGATTGTCTCTGTCCCCGCGATTGTCACGGTTATTGGGGCGGAAGTCCCGGCGTTGTTGGTGTTGGGGGCGGTCTTGCCTTTGAGTTTGTTGTTGCGGCTCTTGAGGAGCTGGAGCTGTTGCTGGGGCGCTGGCAGCGGGAGGAGGAGGCTCGGTAGCCGGCGCGGGGGCCGCAGCAGCTACGGGTGCAGACTCAGCGGGTGTCTCTTCAGCAGACTTTGAGCGAGTGCGCTTTTTAACGACTTCAACGCCTTGTGAATCTTTGGGTTCAGACAAACAAATTCTCCTTGTAGGAATAAATAAAGAACGAGTGAGAAAGATTTAAGAAGTTTGATCCGATTGGAACTAAACTGTTATGCTTGCCCTAACTTTCCTTGAAACAGCCATCCCTTGTCAATCGAAAATCTTTTTTGAGATGACCCAGATCCTCTTTCTCCAAAAACGGATGCCACCCTCGAATAGATCACAAAGATCTGTAATTACTTATAAATTTACAAACTCCTAGGAGCCCCATTGAGCGCCAGCCAAAACCCCCGTTTTGTCGCTTGTGAGACTGCCTTCATCTTTTTTGACCAAAAAAAAGGGCGTCTCAAAACGAGAAGTTTCGCCCCCCGAAGCTAGACCAGGGGAATCTAACTTTGGTCCAGTAAATAGAATTTGTATCACAGCTAAACACTTCGTGAGTTTTGTAGATTTGAAGATATTTCGGATATTTAAATATGTTTCTAAATGAGTCCAGTTTCCTAAAAATTTACGTCATTTTAATAAAAATGAGCTCGACCACCTATTAATTTTTCGTAAGTAATGCCGAAAGGATATTATTCCATTATTAAGCACAAGGAGTCTAACGTGGAGGATACTGTAACAGTTCCGGCACCAAGAACCCCTCTTAACCTCGAGGTTTCTTTCAAGCGCAATTACGCGCGCGAAGAGACCAAAGGCACGCTTAAAAATATCAGCATCACGGGAGCCTTTTTAGAGTTTACGGGCGGAGATGTACGCGCCAACGAAAAGTTAAACCTTATTTTTATCGTCGCAGGTCGCGAGCGCAAAGTCGCCGCTCATGTGATCTGGACGAACTCTCTGGGTTGTGGAGTCAAATTCATGCCTGTGAATAACAGAGACGTGCAAATCGTCGATGATTTGATTTACTTCGTGGAGAACAGCCGAAGCGATCGGCGATCCCTCATGGACACCATCTTTAAAAAGGTTGGTTAGATCCAAAACAAAAAGAGCGAGTGAAAACTCGCTCTTTCTTTTTTTACTCATCGAAAATTTTCAAAAAAACTTATGGTCCTACGTGAGTGTGGTCCATCGCTTGTTGCTCAAGCTCTTTCTGCTTTCGTTTCTTTCTCATCACAATAAGAACAGCGAGGCCTGCGGCGGCAAGACCAACGACAGCCAATGCCATTGTTGTATCGTTATCCATTCCCGTCGGTGCTTCCTCGGCCATTTGTGGAGCGTGAGCTGGGGGAGCTGGTGGATTCACAGCTTCAACTGGCGGCGGTGGTGGAGGAGCCATGTGTTGCTCTTGAGCCACTTCCATTGGAGGAGGCGGTGGTGGCGCCATCTCCATGCCTGGTTGTTCAGGCATTGGTGGAGGAGGAATTTCGCCTTGGGCTTGTTGAGGAGGCATCATCTCTTCCTGAGCTGGAGGAGCCGGAATTGCAGGAGCTTGAGGTTCCTGACCCATGGCGCCTGCCACTTCCTGATGAGGTGCTGCCGCAGCCATAGCCCCACCTTTCCAATAACGAAGCTCCGTGCCTTCAGCGATGTTGCCTTTAGAATCTACAGAGTTGCTAGACCAAACTTCTTTCCAAGCATTGTCATATCCCAAAAGATTTTTAGACACCGCTCGAATGTTATCCCCAGACTTAGCCACATAAACTTCCGGAGCCATGCCGTTATCTTCATAGTAGGTCACGATACGAGCCGCATCTTCTGGACGATGAGGAGAGTTGTAATAAACCTTGTCGCCAGGACGAACATCGCGCGAGTTGAATGTTGGATTTCCCTTTTTTAACTCGGCCGTCTTATCCGCACCGTAAATCATCTGACTGATACCAGACAAAGAGTCTCCGGGACGCGCGAAGTACACGGTGTTATACAACGTCTTTCCCACTTTCCAAGGAGTCGTTGCCACTTTTTGTAAAGGCGCGCTGACTTTAGCGGGAGCTTCAGAACCTTCAACAACTGTTGTCGTGCTCTTGGTTGTTGTTGTGCTTTCTACCATGGTCGTATTGTCTTCCGTGGTAGGCGACGCAGAGTCTACGATTGTTGTGGAGGATTCCGCAGGAGGTGGTGGAGCATCTGTCGCCTCTGTGAACGGATCTGCTGGCAAAGTCTCTGAGCTGGTCGCAATGTCGACTTGTTCTGTGGTCGCTTTGTTGTCGCCAATCGTTGATTCTGCCGTGGTCGTTGTTGTTTCTGTTGTCGTGGTGGTCTCTGCGATTGTTTCGCCCAAAGCATCCTCAGGGAGTTGATCGCTCGCCAAAGAATCATCGCCTGCGATTTCTAGT
>JAHRXB010000154.1 GCA_019104905.1 Bdellovibrio sp. | reverse complement strand
CTTGTCTGGACTGTCATTCAAAAGAAGAGTGTCGTTCGTGAAGCAATACTTCTGACGAACTCCAAAAATGACATAATCCATGGCACTGTTTAACGCAAATCTTAGATTAACAACATTGATCGTTTTTCCAACCTGCTCTTTTTGTCCAATCACGTAGTTCGTGAGAAAATAAAAAGAGGTGCTCATCACGGCGGTGGCGACCAAGATTTGCAATAAAACATTTCCAGCTGTAGTACGTACCGATTTAAGCATAAATGTTTTTCCTAGTTTTCCACCCTCCTTATCGGTTGAAAGTCCGGAAAACTTATGCTCACAAAGATCTATAACAGACTTGCAATTCAGTCCGTTTCAGTCTGAGAAATAGATGTATAGGATTGAGATTTCTACTCTGAAAACACTAGGGGTGTTCAGGATCAAAGCAAGTGCTTCCGGAAATTTCCGTTTCGATCGTCGCCTCGATGATGCCAAAATCTTTCACAAGCTTCTTCACTTGCTCTTTCACTTGCTCCATATCCAAAACCGTGGAGTTTGCCGCTAAAACCACGTGAGCCGTGTAAATGTGATTCTCACCGTCCAAAGACCAAAGATGGCCGTGATGAACCCCTTCGACTTTTTCGATCTGACAGATTTTAGCCTCGATCTCTTCAACTTGAACCTGGGACGGAGATGCCATGAGGAAAACTTTTAAAGCCTCACGCAGATTTCTAAACACATTATACAAAATCCATAACGACAAGGCGATGGCCATGCCCGCATCGAGTTGAGGAAGATGATAGAACTTCATCACCACCGCCCCGATCAAGACAACCACCCAGCCCATGACATCTTCGATCATATGCCACATCAACATGCGCTCATTGAGGGACTCACCTTTCGAGACACGATAGGCTGCAAAGCCATTGACCGTCACCCCCAAAAGCGCCAGTAAAATCATGCCCTCCGCATAAGGCTGTTGCGGATTAAAAAGACGAGGGACTGATTCGATCAAAATAAAAACAGACCCCAAAACAAGAATGATCCCCGTGACGATAGCTCCCAAAGTTGAGAATCTTCTATAACCGTAAGAAAAATCCCCATCGCTTTTACGGTGAGAAAATTTCTCAAGGATGATCGCTAACGCTACGGCAAAAGCGTCTCCGAAATCATGAAGGGCGTCGCTTAGAATCGCCACACTGTTCGTCCATAAGCCCCCCACCAACTCAATACAGGCAAAGCCCAGATTTAACGCCAAGGCCACTTTCATGCGGCCCAATACAGCGCCATGGGCATGATGGTGATGATGTCCGTGAGAATGAGAATGCGAATGATGAGGGTGCGAGCTGTGTGATTCTGACATAACCTATTTAAAGCTTTTCTGGGAAGGGAAGTCAATTGAAGGGCCCTCACATTGACCCCGTTTATCGCTCGTGATAACTCCATAGGCATTATGACAAAAGCTCAATACAAGAAATTTGCATTTGGAGTCCTCTTTTACACCCTTTTGGTGATTCTTTGGGGGGCTTGGGTGCGGATTTCCCATTCCGGTGATGGGTGCGGAGACACCTGGCCTCTTTGTCATGGCCAACTGATCCCCGAAGCGGAGCAGGGAAAAACTTGGGTTGAGTATGCGCATCGCCTGATGTCCGGAATCTATGGTTTTGTCGTGATCTATTTTTGGTGGGCGGGAAGAAAGATTTATCCTGCCACGCACTTTGCGCGAAGAATGGCTCTCGCGACGTTGATCTTCACAATCACCGAAGCGTTGTTAGGAGCCAAACTGGTTCTTTTCAAACTTGTTACAACGAACGACACCCCTTACAGAGCTTTTGTCATGGCCCTGCATCAGGTGAATTCCTTTATGCTCACCGGAGCCATCGCTCTCACTTTTGCGGCCAGTTCTTTAGACAAAGAGCTTAAAGCGTCTCATTCCGAAGATCGCCGTTATCAGCTTTTCCCTTGGCTCATTGTACTTATTGGAATTACCGGGGCGTGGGCGTCTCTTTCAAACTCCCTGTTCCCGACTGAAAATCTTTGGGATGGCTTCTTAGCTGATTTTTCCAGCGAGTCTCACTTCCTGGTGCGTCTTCGCGGATTGCATCCTCTAATCGCCCTGCTCGGCGGAGGCGGTTTGGCACTGTTCTTCTGGGTGAAGGCCCACACCGCAGAGTCCCTGCTTTTAGAACGACGCTCCTACCAGATGAGCCTTGCACTTGCGACGGCTCTTGTTTTTGGAATTCTCACTCTCTTATTGCACGCCCCGGTCTGGATGAAGATCGTTCATCTTGCCTTGGCCCACACAATATGGGTTCTTCTTTTGCAGTGGGTTTTCTTCGTCAGATCCGAAAGAGTGGAGTTTTAGATCGTCAATTCATTAGACTCCATCAGACGATGGAGAAAATGAACTTTTTCGTTGATATCATTGAACTCAAGAACCATTTGCTGAAGATCATAGTCCCGCACCAAATAGGAAGCAAAACCACCGACGATTTCTTCGGGTTGAATCATATTTCTCATAAAGAGGTCTCTTTGCGCGGGATCTGGAATATGAGTATAAATCCATCTTGTCAGGATCTTATGCAAAGAACCCAACTCGCCTTGAAGTTCGGGCTCTAAGACGGTCTTTTCAGGAATAATCTGTCCCTCACAGACAATGTAAGGCGTGCCACGGTCTAGCACATTCCCCAGTTTGATCTTACCCTGTCCTTGTAAGAATACGAGCAAAGTCCCATTCAGTCGTTCTTCAACAATCTGAGCATATCCATACCCGGCAATGTCCCGCACAAAAGACACCTTTTCCCCAGGGCGAACCGACGAGACCTTAGCTGGATCTTCAATAAAACCGATCGCCACCGGCACCTGGTTCTCAACAGCGTCCCTGATCATAGAAAGATAGCGCGGCTCAAAGACATTCAAAGGCTTCGTTGTGCGCGGGAATAAAGTCACGTTGACCAGTGGAAAAAGAAAGACTTCCATGGGAATATTATAGAGACTGTAATCTGGAAATGCTATGGAAAAGGTAGACCTTAAAATGAGAAACGTAGTCTTTTTTGATGGCGTCTGCCACCTTTGTAACGGTTTTGTCGACGCCGTGATCAGTCGGGATAAATCTCATGTTTTCCTCTTCGCTCCTCTGCAGGGGACGACGGCAGCTCAATTACTCTCGAGCGAAGATCGTACTAAACTTGATACAGTGATCTACTTTGAGGCAGGAAAAACCTACTACAGATCTGCGGCCATTTTAAAAGTACTCTCTAGGCTGGGTGGAGGTTATAAACTTTTCGCTGCGGCAACACTGATCCCCGCTCCGATCCGAGATGTCTTCTATAACTTCGTCGCAAAGAACAGATACTCCTGGTTCGGCAAAAGAGACTTGTGTCGACTTCCCACCCCTGAGGAACGCTCTTACTTACTTCCCTGAAGAATCATCCCCACAAAAGGCCTGTCCGCAGCTGAAAGCTCGTCTAGATTAATTTCTTCAGGCAAACACCACTTTAAGGCGTCGTGCTCTACCAGTCGCACCTCTCCGTGCGTGGCTTCAGCCCAATACACCCGAAGACGAATCAGCTTGGTCGGGTACGCAAAGTCCCGCTCACCGATCAACGCACCTACTTTGATCGGCAAGGACAACTCCTCGTCAATTTCACGAAGAAGAGCTTGTTCTGGAGACTCGGCGACCTCCACCTTCCCCCCTGGGAATTCCCAATGGCCGGCACCACTCTGATCGGGCCCACGACGAACCACCAAAATACGCCTTTCAGGATCTCCCGCGCGGCGAATCACCGCAGCAACAACCAGGACAGGTTCCGTCTTTAGAGCCATACAGACTATTTCACTCCTTATAGACCTAAGTATATAGGAGTCTTTTGTCTTTTTAGTAGAGTTGTTTTAATCTATTTCCATTATGTTCTCATATCAACGAACTCTGTCTCACTACAGTCGCTCGAACGTTGCTATTTGGCTTTCCATGGCCTTCCAAGCTGGTGCCATTAATACTGGTGGATATCTTTCTTGCCATCGTTTCGTTTCTCACGTGACGGGTTTTGGAACCTTGATTGGCACTGAGGCCGCATCAGGAAAATGGATTCCGGCTCTCGGGATGCTCACGGTTCCGGGTTTTTTTATCGGTGGCACCATGTTGTCAGCCTATTTTGTGGATCGAAGAATTCAAACCAATCAGCGCCCCCTTTATCCTGTCGTCATGTTTCTCATATTTGTTCTTACGATGGCCGTCACCGCTGGAGGCAATCTGGGATACTTTGGGGAGTTCGGCGCGCCGATTGTGAATAAAGATTATCTTTTACTTGCCGCCCTCTGCTTAGCCTGCGGAATTCAAAATGCCACAGTCACCTCGGCCTTCGGAGCTATCATTCGCACCACTCACCTCACAGGTATCACCACGGATCTAGGGATTGGCCTGGTGCGCATGATTTTTCACTCTCACAAAATTCAACCTCGAACGAATGAAATCCGCGCCAATTGGATGCGCTTGGGTTTAATCGGCTCTTTCATTCTGGGCTCGTTCGCTTCAGCTTACGTGTATCTTCACGCACAGTATTGGGGCTTCCTTATTCCCGGAGGAATTGCTACAATTCTGTTCTTTTGGAGCCTCATTCACTTTAACGACATTAACGGATAATGCAGCATGATTGAAACCCACAATTCCTATTTCGTTTTTCTTATTAGCGGTGTGGCGCTGTTTTTATATGGAATGGGCCTAGCCTCTTCCTCCCTTGAAAAATTAATGGCGGGGAAAATCACCTCCCTTTTAAATCACATTTCACAAAGTAAATTTTTGGCCATCTTAAGTGGTGTCGTGCTAACGACTCTTATGCAAAGCTCAGGGGCCGTCACCTCCATGCTGGTAGGATTGGGCTCTGCCCGAGTCATCAATCTTCGTCAGGTCATGGGCGTAATTATCGGAACGGCGATTGGCACCACCTTGACTGTTCAATTGATCTCTTTGGATCTGGGACAATTTGCATTGCCCGTCTTTGCCATCGCCTTTGCGTTCTATTTTAAGGCCAAGAAAACCGTGTTCAAAAACCTCTCTTTGGTCTTCATGGGATTTGGTCTTCTTTTCCTGGGACTGAATTTAATCTCTTCCGCCGCCCATCACTTTGCTGAAAACCCCATGTTGACGGACCTGTTCCAAAACGTTCGCGACAATCCGGGTTATTCTCTCATGATCTCAATCGTCTTTTGTGCGTTTGTACAAAGCAGCGCTGTCACAATCGGTCTTGCCATGAGCTTAGCGACGGTGAAAGCCATCACTTTTTATGATGCTATGATTTGGGTTTACGGAGCTAACATCGGAACCACCTCTGTGGCTCTTATTGCTGCCGCCGGCGGGAACTACATCGGTCGCCAAGTGGCCTGGGCGCATTTCTTTTATAAAACCATCAGCGTGGTGATTTTCTATCCATTCACGCAGATCTTTATCGACTTCCTGCTGACCTTTGACACCACACTCACTCGCTCTATCGCCAACGCTCATCTTATCTTCAATATTCTTTCTGCGGTGCTCTTCTATCCTTTCATCAACAAAGGCGCTGAGGTCATTGAAAAAATGTTCCCTAAGGCCGCCTCTGAAGAGTTCGGCACTGAGTTCGTAAACAGAAACAATTACCAAAGCTCTGCCTTGGCGATCTCATATGCCAACCGAGAAATCCAAAGAACAGCAGATATTGTCTTGGGTATGCTGAAGGATTCTATTCGACTTTTTGAAACCAACGACCCTAAAGACTTCGATTCAATCAAAGATCGCGACAACAAAGTCGACTTCTTGTATCGCGAAACAAAAATGTTCCTTTTGGATCATGCCAATAAATCCAACACCGTCGTCCACCAAAACGTCATGGACATGATTATGTTCCTCAGTGATTTGGAAAGAGCGGCGGATGCGATTGACATCAACATCCTTGCCCTGGCCATTAAAAAGAATGCGCTCAAGCTTGAGTTCTCTGAAGATGGCTGGGCAGAAATTCGCCAAATGCACGAGCAAGTTGTTAAGGTGGCCGCGATGGCCATCAACGCCAACCAAAACAAAGAGCTTTGTGAAGAGGCGATTCACCTTAAGAGAGACCTTGCAAAGACAGAGATTTCTTTACGCGAAAACCACATCAGCCGACTCAATCGCGGACTTGCGACCTCCATCAATACCAGCTCTATTCACTTAGATCTTTTAAGTGAATATCGCCGTATCGCCAGCCTTCTTTGCAATCACGCCTATAACCAGAGGTCCACATGATGCAAAGCCTGACTCCCATTGGACTTTTGATTCTCTCCAATATCTTTATGACATTTGCCTGGTATGGCCACTTAAAATCCCTCCGGGATTCGGCCCTATGGGTGGCCATCCTCGTCAGCTGGGGGATTGCCTTTTTTGAATACGTCTTACAGGTTCCCGCCAATCGAATCGGCTTTCACCAATTCACCCTGCCTCAGCTTAAGATCATCCAGGAAGTCATCACCATGGTGGTCTTTGCCGGTTTTTCAGTTCTCTATATGAAACAATCCTTGAAATTAGATTTCCTCTGGGCGGGATTATGCCTTATAGGAGCCGTTTACTTTATTTTCAGGTCCCCTTAGTTTTTCCTCTCACACTTTCATCTCATTCTAAGATACAATAAAGGCATATGAAGTTCATATATATCCTGGAAGATGATGAACGTATCCTGAAGGATCTTTTTGAAACTCTGAGGAGTATAGATCCGCAACTTCATATACGCATTTTTCCAAGCCTTGCCCTTTTTCATGACTGGCTCAAAGCAGCCCTTCAAGAGGGCCCCAAAGCTCTGGCGACCGGCGGGCAAAAGTACAAGGATGATACATCTGAAAATATCGCCCCTTCAAACACTCACCAACTTCGCCTAGTGATCGCCAAAGATGAGTTTCTAGGTACTCAAAATATGGGGCTGGTGAAACGCGCCCGGGAATTCTTCTTAAGAAAGAAAATGTGCACAGAGCAGGATCCTACGTCCCTGGTCCTCACGGCCTTTGACAGTCCCGACTTCGACATCGCCCTGGCTGAAGATCGCATTATCAGTAACGTTATTTTTAAACCTTTCGATAAGCTAATCTTAAAACTGCACTTAGAATATGCTCTCGCCGGTCACCATCCTTTAAACACGAGCACCGTGGCCTCCATGAAGATCAAATCCACCATCGAGATGCTAAAGGGTGTCACTCTGAATAGCATTTCAGAAGTCGGATTTTCCACGATTAACAATCATGAAATCAAGATCGGCGCCATGACAAAATATTATGGCGAACCATTCAAAACAGACGATAAAAAAAGTATCTTTGCTTTTTGCAATTCCTGTAAAGAAATCGCTCCTAAGGAGTTTCTCTGTGAATTCCTGTTTTTCGGTGCCGACAACAAACAGATTAGTCAAATTCGCCGAAGCATCTTGCAAAACAAATCTCACAAAACTCAGGAGATTAAAAACACTCGCGGTAGCACGACCCGGATATTGATTCTTGATGAGGACTCTATCTATTCTTCTGAATTGAAGACCTACTTGGCTGACAAGATATCCAACGTCGAAATTTACATCTACAACAGTTATGCGCAACTTCAGTCAGATCTTGCGGATAAGGAAACCGTACACCGCCAACACCTCCCCACCCAGTTCGATATCATTTTTGCAAACTACGAAGTTTTCGCTATCGAACAAAAGAAGCGCTGGGAACAGCTCTGTCAGAATCTGCAAGACCGCGCCAACAAGTCCGCCATCTCTTTGGCCACAATGCCAGCCCTCTACGTCATCGCAAAAAAGAATCTCAACCTGGATGAGGTCCTTGGATTGACTTCTTGGGTTAAGAATCTTTTTTCTTCTCCCCTGGACAAGGCTTACATTCTCAAAAAACTTCTTTCCCAACACCCCGGATTACTCAACAAAGAAGCTGTGAATGTCTCTAGCATGGAAGATCAAAGCCTTCTGAAAGTCGCCAATCCGGTTGAGATCACCCAAATCTCAGAAGCGGGCTTGGTGCTTAAATATTATCGCCCCATGGCCCTTGGGTCATTTCGCGAATTCATCCTGTGGCGCCCCGAAGAACTCGAGACCCCTGAGATTATCGGCAGCATCACCTTTACCGAAAAAGACAAAGGGAGCGAAGCCGTCCTCAATCACTTCGTCTTCTTCGGAATGAAAGACTATTTCTTAAAACACATCCGTCTTTGGCTACGAGAAGCTTATATTAAAACCAAAGACAAGGGCTGATTACTCAGAACTCAGCTTCTTTCTTTTCAACATTAAGGAATTGCTCACAACAGAGACTGAACTCATCGCCATAGCGGCCCCGGCAATCACTGGATTAAGCAGCCCCAAAGCCGCCAAAGGAATTCCTAACACGTTATAAACAAAAGCAAAGAACAGATTCTGACGAATCTTTTTCAAGGTGAGCTCCGAAAGTTCAATCGCTTGAACCACTGAACGAAGATCATTTTTCATCAAGGTCACGTCCGCCGCCTCAATCGCGATATCCGTCCCTGAAGACATCGAAAAACTCACGTCCGACATAGCCAAGGCCGGAGCATCATTGATCCCATCACCAACCATGGCCACTCTTTGTTTTTTTCTTTTGAGAGCGACAATCACGCTGGCTTTGTCGTTCGGCTTCACACTATGTTTAAATTCTTGAATTCCCGCCTGACGAGAAATTTCCTGGGCTGTTCCCTCGTTATCCCCCGTCAACATCATGACTTTAATGCCGCGCTTTTGAATCCAAGTTATTGCCTCTTTGGAGCTTTCTCTGATTCGATCCGCCACAGCAAGATATCCCAGAACGCGCTCGTCATTTGCAAGCACCATTAAAGTTTTCCCTTGAGACTCAAGATGACTTAACACCTCGTGATTTAGAGCGTAAGAGGCTGCAACCCAAGACGGGCGTCCAAGTTTATACGAAACCCCCTCTATGTGCCCTTCCACACCGTGCCCCGCCACGGTTTTGAAATCGCGAACTTCAAGACTGCCAAGAGATTCCCGTCGCGCTTCTTCAACAATCGCATGAGCCAGGGGGTGAGAAGATCCAGCCTCAAGACTGGCCGCCCATCGTAAAATATTCTCACGCGTTTGCCCCGGAAGAGTAATCACATCCGTCACTACAGGCTTTCCCTCCGTGATAGTTCCGGTCTTATCCAAAACCAAAACATCAATCTTTTCCGCCAACTCCAAAGCCTTCGCATCACGAAATAAAATTCCTGCTTGGGCTCCTTTGCCAATGCCGACGACGACCGCCGTGGGTGTCGCCAACCCCAAAGCGCAAGGGCAAGCAATAACTAACACAGAGACAGAAGAAACGAAGGCCGCTACTAAATCCCCTGTGAGCATCCAAGTTCCAAAGAACGTCAGCACACTCACCCCAACTACTACCGGCACAAACACTGACGAAATCTTATCCGCCAACCGTTGTATAGGTGCTTTTGATCCTTGGGCCGTTGTAACGATTTTAATGATTTGCGCCAACTGAGTGCGACTGCCAACGCCGATGGCCCTAATGCGCAAAGTCCCCTCTTGATTTAAGGTCGCCGCATAAACGTGATCATCAATACTCTTTGTGACCGGCATGCTTTCACCTGTTAACATGGACTCATCCACCGTCGAACGCCCCTGAACAACAAGACCGTCCACGGGAATAGA
>JAHRXB010000106.1 GCA_019104905.1 Bdellovibrio sp. | reverse complement strand
TGATGGCCTCTTTATTCATTTTCTTCTGTCCAGGGAAGATATAATCCACCGCTTTGGGAATATCCGCAGGTTCAATCAACTCAAGCGTAAGATAGGTGACATAAAGAAGAACCTGCAGATAACGACGATATTCGTTTTTTGACTTAGAAAACCACTTGTCGTCGCCCGCCTGGGCGATAAATAATCTTATACTTTTCAAAGACCGGGGACAAGCGACCACCAATTTCATCCCCCAAAACCAAATCCAGAACAATCACCAGACTCTCGGCGAAATTCAAATAGCGACAAAAGTCTTTTTCTTCAATAGGAGGTGGCGGCAACAATCGCCACAAAATGCGATGATTCTGTTCATGAAAAACCGAAATAGCACTTAAGGACGACAATTGCTTAATAAATAAATCCGAATCCAAAACTTCCTGATGATTTTCCACAAACCAGGCCAGCTCTGAGAAAATGGGAGTATATTCGATCTCATCTTTAAAAAGATCATGGGAACTGAGTGAGCGCGGAACTGAACAAACTCGAGAGGCAAAAGAACCACCTTGAGCAAGATAAAGTTTGCGGCTTTCTCGATAAAGACGACTTAGAGTCAGCAACTGGGAATCAAAAGGATATTCTGGCAAGACCCATTTTGAATATCTTGAAGAGGCACGGACAGAAAATAACAACTTCATCTCTGATAGGAAATTTCGCAAATCAGAATTCTTCACTCTCATCATTCACCTCTTTAGCGAAGCTCCGTTATTTAAATATAGTCTTCAAACAGATCCTGGACCTGTTCTGGCGGTAGCTGATAGGTAATGGCACCCAACTCTTTCAAGTAGATTTCAAGAATCTGAGTTTCAGAAAGCTTGGGGAATTCTTGCTTTAAAGCCTTCACCAATAAAGATTCAGCCTCTTTGATCATTTGCCCCACTTCACTGCCAGCATTTTTTTCTAGATAGTATAAGACAAAAAGATAAGGCATCTTTCTTACATCAATCAATATCTGCCGAAGTCGTTCACGGATTCCCACCGAACGGGTTCGTTCTATATTAAAAAAATGCGAAATAATGAACTTGTAAGCTTCTTCCAAAGCCGTCTTTTTCTCTTTGCCGAAGTAGTAATAGATCAAAGAGCGAGTAATTCCGGATTCTCGGGATATCTCTGAGAGAGTCCACTTAAGATGCCCCTTTGCGACCTCCATTTTGAGGATCGCGTTACAAACAGCAAAATAGATGTCTTCTTTGGACTGTGTGGTCGCCATAGGGGGATTTGACAAGAACTCGTGAAAACTGTCAATGGAAGATCCCCTTTTCGACAGAATCCGCCCAAACCTGTCAATGGGTTTAGGCGACAGAGTGACTAAACCTAAATAAATTAGGCCTATCTCAAAGAGGAGGTCTTTTATGTTTACGATGGATTCTGTTGTTCAGGGGCTTGGTCAAAAATACCTTAAAACTTACGCCAACTATATGAGCGTCACACGGCAAGATCTTCTGGAAAAACAAGAAGATAATTTTAAAAGCCTTAAAAGATCCCTGACTGGAACCCGTATCTATAGCGACCTCCGCCTGTCTCACATCCAAAGTTATGAAGAATTTGTGACTCATGTTCCCGTCTATGGTTACGACGACTATGCGCCCTATACGGACATGATCGCAGCGGGGCACAAAAACATCCTATTTAAGGACAATGTCGAGTACTTCGGCCTTTCTTCTGGCACTTCAGGAAAAGACAGTAAGCGCGTTCCCTATAACGAAAGAATGATTCGTATGTTCTTAAAATCGCAAAAACGAATCGCAAGTAAGTTGAGCACACTGGAGCCAGATATCAACTTCCTCAAGGTGGGACGATTGACCTTTGGATCAGATCCCTATCTTTATTCCCAAAATGACATTAAGTATGGTTATATCTCTGGAATTCTAAGCACTCGCGTTCCCAAAGCCCTTGCGAAAAACACCTTCCCTTCGCGGGAGGTCCTGGCGATTTCCAACTGGGAACGTAAAATCGAGATGCTGATCTCTGAGTCCCTCAAAGAAGACATTCAAGTTGTCAGCGGAATTCCGACCTATTTGATAAGCATCTTTGAAGCCGTTCTAAAGAAAACCGGAAAAAAGCACATCAACGAAATTTGGCCCAATCTCAAAGTCTTTATCTATGCGGCCACCCCCATAAAACAATATCAAGAACGAATCAATCGCCTTGTTGGGCATGAGCTAAACTATTATGGAGTTTACGCGGCCACAGAAGGAGCCATTGGTCTTCCCTATGAAAAATTCCAGAACGGTCGTCAGCGATATATTCTCAATCCCGACCTCCTCTACTCCCTAACCCCTGTTCAGAATGCCGAACGAAACCTCGGTCTTCATGAAATCGAAATGGGAGTTCCATATTATATTAATATTGGATGCCCCAACGGACTGATTCATTATTCTATGAAAGATGTGATCACGTTTGAAGAAGTTCATGGTGATCTGGTCTTTGAATTCGTGGGACGCAAAAGCACCGGCATGAATTTGGCCGCAGAAAAGGTCAGTGATGATCAGATCTTAGATTGTTACTTGGCGACAAAAAATGCCACCAATATCGATCTTCGTCACTTCTTCTTGTCGCCGGTTTTAGAAAATGGAAAGGCTTCCTATCTTTGGACCCTTTTTGTTCCTGCTCATTCTGAAATCAACACGGAGGTCCTCGCCCAGTCTCTGGATAAGGAAATGCAACGACTCAATGGAGACTACAAAGATTGCCGCGACATCGACGTCCTCGGTCCCGCTCAGGTCTGCCTTAAAAGCGCCGACTATCTGCAAAAATATTTTGAACAAAACCGCAGCCGTGGGCAATTCAAGATGAAAACCACATTTGAAACGGCAGAAGAGTACATAACTTTCATGCGCCAGCATATTGAACAAGGAGAGACTTTACAATGATCCTCGGTCTTCTTCTTGTTGGCGGACTTTCTGCATTTGCTTTAGGTCCAGCCAGTTTCAATATTATTCGGACCTTAATTTCCAAAAGAACATGGCCATGGGCGTCCATCGCAGGATTCCTGGCTGGCGATCTCGTTTACATTGGCCTGGCGCTGATTCTTTTGCAAAGCGCCCTCTTGCAAATGCCTTGGCTCAGGATCTCTTTAACCAGTCTCACTGTTTTGTGTCTGATGATCTATTCAATAAGAATTCTTTTGCCCAAACAAAAACTGCCAGAGACTTTCCTGGAATCTTTTTCTTCTCCCAGCTTTAAGAAAAGTTTTCTTCTGACATTAGCCAATTTTCACCTTGTATTCATTTATGCAGGACTTTTTGCAAATCTTGGCGCGGACGGCAAGATCGCAATCTATAGCGGTGCCCTGGCTTATTTTATTGGATTTCTTTTAGGCTTTTTCTCTTTGCTCTATGGGCTTCACTTTTTTCAAAGTTCACTACGAACATTATTGAGAAAAATGGAAGTGGTCGCTGCTTTTGGCTTTTTAACTTTTTCGATCTATTTGTCTTTGGAGATATTATGAAACATTTCCTTTCGCTTTCACTCATCCTTTTGCTGCCTGCATTTTCCTGGGCAAACTGCATTCTGAAGAATGAACTGCGTGACCAGAAGCACTTTATCTGTCAGGCCCCGGGAACCAGCAAGGCCGTTCACGTTCTGGACCTTGCAGGTGGGTTTTCAGAAACGGCCTACTATCATGGATTCTTTCTTCGCAACGAAATTGAACATGGTGTCCTCAAGGGTGTCCAAGTTCGCACTGAAAGAGCTTTCTCAGAACTATCAGACAAAGATCGCCAGCAGATCTCACTGATCAAAAAGTGTGTCATTAACAACTATCGCCAGAGTGTCTCTGACGAGTTCAAAACAGGTCTCAAAAATCTCTATGCAGGCCTTAAAGACGCGGGAAGCTCCACAGAATGGTCTTCGTTTGAAGAATCCAACTACATGGTCGAGTTCTCAATTTTCACGGACTCCATGCAAAGACAGATGAGTGAGAATTCACGCAAAGGTAAAATGAAGATCTTTGCTTCTTGCGCGCCCTACTTTGTTGGAAATACCTTATTCAAACCTTTTAAGAAGCTCGCGCAAAGTTTACGTTCAATTAAAATGGGTTGCACAGGGATCAGTGCGTCGGCGTCAAGCTCCAGGGATGGGGCCCTTATCCACGGAAGAAACTTCGATACCGGTCTTTTGGGTTTCTATGAACCCAATCAGGTTGTTGTGATCAACCGACAAAAAAATGGAATCACTTCCGTGGGACTAGGCTCTGCCGGTCTTCACTACGCCGGTGGCATCAGTGGTTTTAACAACCACGGACTTACCGTCAGTCTTCATGAACTTCAAACGGAGGGAGCAAAAATCGCCTACCCCGAGGGAAGTTCCGATATTGCTCCTTACCTTCTTCATTCAGTGATTATGAATGCCCGCAGTTTGGATGAAGCGATTCAGATAATACAGACTCGCAAAGGTTTTGGCGCTTGGACCTTCTTCATTTCGGATTCCAAGACTGACGAATCGGCTTCTATCGAACTCAGCGGCGACACCGTCGTTGTCGCTCGTCGTACTCAGAATAAATTCATGGGACAAAGTAATCATTTTATTGCTTCAGCAACAAGTCGGGAGGGGTATGAATACAGCCTTAATAAAACATTGGAAACTCGTGCGCGGCTAAAACATGTAACTCGAACCATGCAAGAGGACTGGGGACGCCTTGACAGTCAATGGGTGATCGATCGTCTTTCTGGGCATTACGACGAATTAGTGGGTCCTCGCAGTTTCGGTCGGACAACAACAAAGGTTTATACAGCGGCAACTCACGTGATGGTTCCGGCCCGTCAAGAGTGGTGGATGAGTGTGGCTGAAACATATCCTACAAACAGATCCCATTTTGTCGGCTTTAGACTTGATCCAATTCAAGGCGTGAAAATCGTCGGCGTCACAAAGGCCCAGGAGGATCTAACAAAGCAAAACTGGTATGACTCGATGAATTTCTATGTCAAAGCCTATCTATCCAACGAAGAAGATCACCAAAGTCTTTCTGGGATAGATCGCACTTTGGGACTTCTTGAAAATGCTATTCAAAAAGCTTCTGAAGATCAGGTGTATGAATTTCCATATCACTTTATGTGGGCCCGTATCAAAGTCTACCGCGCCGCCAAGGCCATTATGCAAGGACAACGCGATACCGCTTACACGGATTTACTCGAAGCCCAAGCAAAGTTTGACGAAATAAGCTCCACGCTAAACAACAAACTTCACCCTTATGAAAACTTTCAGATCCAGCTTTGGAAATTCCGTGCTGAAACTTTAAAACCACAAGCCCGACAGAACAGATCACTTCAGGGGTTGACCCAAATCACCGCTCAACAAAATCTAAAGAGTTTGATTCAACAATACCCCACTCAAAGTGAACTTTACGATCTAGAATGGAGTCTGGGAGAAAGTGCACAGCTTTACATCGTACTTGATGCCGACATTCGTTTAGGAACTGTGGAATGATTTATAACCCACTTATCACGCTACAAACTGGTTGTGCATGCTTCTCTAGGCAGTATCCAAGTACAAGACAGGGATCTGGTTTCTGAAGTTAGTGTCGGAAAATACAGGAAGACATCCTGTCATGGGAGCAACCCGCTTCCATGACCTTGGGGAAACCGGTCATCGTGACCGGTTTTTTTGTTTGAGCCCCGCGTGTTTTGCTACAAGGACATTATGAGTCCGACATAATATTCGGAGATTGGAAAGTTCGTTGTTCCCCCCAAGGGCCAAGGGCTGTCGGTGGTCGACTTCAAGCTGGTATTGCGAGGTACATCGTTGCCCTGTTTGTGGGTTTTGGTATTCGCAATGATGCCGAGCTTTATTCAACAGAAGACGTTTATAGTGAATGGAAATATATTTGCGGGGCGTTTTGTTTCTGCTGGATTGAGGGCCAACTAATACCCCCCTAGCGATGGCGGAGCGAGTCGAGTTCTGGGGGATTGAGACTTTCTTATGATTGAATTTCTTTGCCAACGTCGTAATCACCTCAGACCAACTTCCATCTGGGCAAATATGAGACAAAAGACTTTTTGCGGTTTCTAGTTCTGCAAATTGATCCTGAGTAAGAGTGATCTCCAGCCGAACAGAGTCATCCTTTTGAGGCTGGATCTTTTCATGAACCACCACCGGCAAATCCATTTCAAGAGCCAAGGTCTTTTGCGTTTCCCAGGAGCTTTTGTTTTCTAATTTGCTCAAAACTTCCAGAGTTCGTTCAGTAGAAATTTCTTCGCCCGTTTTCGCGCTTTCCTTTAGACACTTCTGCACTTGGGTTAATTGGGTAAGATTTAAACACCCCTCTTCGATCTTTTGCGCCACAGAGGGAACTTGTGTCAAAAGCCGAGCCGACTGCAAACGACGATAAGCACTGCCTTCAGAATACCCCAACCCTCGAGTTAAATAGGCATACATGCCATCATAGCCCATTTCAGCGAAAAGTTTGCGATCTTCTATTTCTGCGATGTGAAGCAAAACCAAGTGGGTGATTTTTCTTTCGGTCCGCACCAGTTTTTCCATTCTGAAGATCAATTCACTATTAGAAATTTGTGTGAAGTCCATCGTGCTCTCCTTTGCTTGAAAGGAGTTATAACACGATATTTTAAGAGTGCTTTTGGAGGTTTTTCTAGAAACGCAAGGTACTGGAAATAGGTGCCGACCTTGCTCTTAAAGGAGCTTAATCGTGGCGTAAAGCGATTTAAATGTGCCCAAAGAGAACCTCCGAGGCTTCGCGATAATCTTTCAACCTCGGTTAAATTTGAGAAACGCAAAACACCCGCAAGAGAAATCTTCATTACAATTATATTTACGCAACACCGCTATATTATTCATAACTGCAAACACTTCAAAAAATCGCTTCACGTCACTTTGTATATTTGTGTGCGTGGATGCTCCAAAAAAAATCTCCACTCTGCTGGCCACGACGGCCAGCAGAAAGGCCTCACAGGAAGGACATAGCATCGCACAACAAGAACAGCTGTAGATTCACCATACCCTCATCACTCCCACCAACAACGCAAAGCACCCTCGCTAGGAGATCTTACTCCATTTTCAAAAATACGAGTTAAGACCGCCCAACAAGGCGGCCTTAAGATTAAAGTCCTTGGACATAATCAATGGTCGAGCGACTTTCCATACTTCCGATTCCGAGTTGGCCCGAAGAATTGTCACCTGAGCAACCGATGAATCCACCAGCTCTAATACCGCAGGTATGTTGTCTGCCAGCGCCCAGTCCTACGAAGTCATTGACCAGTGGGATTGTTTGCGGTGCGGTTTGAGTTCCCGAAGGACCAATAGCTAATTGACCGTAATAGTTGTCTCCCCAGCATTGGGCTTGTCCAGTGGCCTTCAGTGCGCAAGTGTGCTCTTGTCCCGCCGACAATCCAATAGCTCCTGAAAGTCCACTGACGGTGACGGCGGTATTTCTATTGGCCGTCGTTCCGTCTCCGAGCTGGCTGTAGGCATTGGCTCCCCAACACAAGACAGTTCCGTCATTCTTAGTCATGCAGGCGTGTTCAGAGCCTGCCACTAGATCCACGGCATTGCTTAATCCTAAAGCTAGGTTCGGAGTTTTATATTCAAGAGCGGTCGTGCCATCGCCCATCTGGCCTTTGCTGTTATCTCCCCAGCAGTATACTTGATAGAAGTCATCTATACCGCAAGTAAAGTTCTTACCTAACTTCAAATCAAAGAAGCTCTTACCAACAGCGACGGGTTGATTTCTTTGAGTGTTATCACCAAGACCCAATTGACCGTTGGTGTTGTCACCCCAACACTTGATAGCGTCACTCGCGTCTTTGGCGCAAGTGTGGTAGTCCCCGGCGCGGATAAATCGAGAACCTGCCAACGTCGTGACTTCAACCGGCGTCGTGTGAGGCGAAGAGTCTGAACTTCCCAATCCCAACTGGCCTTTGTTATTTCCACCCCAACAATAAACTTTGGAGTTCGCAAGGGCACAGGTATGGTAAGCGCCAACCGCAAGATCCACGGCTCCTTTTAAAGATGTGATTTCGACTGCAGAAGTTCTCGCCGTGGTATCGCCTTGTCCTAATTGCCCCGACGTATTATCCCCCCAACAATAGATCTTTCCGCTTAAGATCGCGCAGCTATGGGAAACTCCCGATTGAACCGCGAATCCTTGATACGGAACGAGGTCATAGAAGAAGCGTGCGGAGAATAATGCGGGGGTGGCCCCAAGATAGGCGCTTTGGTTGATAAGATTTATCGCCGCCCCTGAGGCTGAAGCCCAGTTAAAGCACTTCAAGTTTTCAGACTGCAGAGCACATTGATAGTA
>JAHRXB010000096.1 GCA_019104905.1 Bdellovibrio sp. | reverse complement strand
AATCCACGCTGCCACCGAAGAAAAGCTGCTTCACTTTCATCGCTTCAAAAACAAGGTTGTTTGAAACCTTGAAGTCCGGCCAAACCACCTGCAGGGTTTTCAATAAGTCCGTGACTTCATCACGCGACACCACACCCTCGGGCTTTTCCGCCACAAGATCCTGAAAAACGGAAAGAACGTCTTCAACCGTGCGAGACAGGTACGACAGACGATAACCTGTTCCTGTTTCAGGAACAGACTTGATGAAATAGTAATAGCGCAAATACTGAACATAACCGCGCGCGCCCAACAATGAGAAACGTCCCCATTCACTCGGAGCGATTGTATTCTCATCTCCTCCAGCAAGGGCTCTTTTCACCTTCTTTGCAATGGGCATGTACTTCTTAATGACATTCGGAAATTCCCATTTTTCCCCAAAGAAATTTCCCATCTCTTCCATTAAAACTGCAAAATCAGAAAGCTTATACCCTTGCCCATTTTTTTCGACCAGGGAAGCCAGATTGCGAGCGGCCACTTGGATCTCTTTATTGGCGGCTTCAAAATAGCGAATATCACTTTGCAAACTGCTCGCCTCAGAAACAGTCCAATTCAAGGAAAGAACCTTCATATAGGGGTTCAAGCGAATCGTCATCTCGCGGAAGTTCTGAAACAACACCAACAGCTTATCGATTTCCGCTCGGGTGATATGCTCTCGGCTTCCACCAATAAAGAGCTGTTTCAATTTCATGAACTCGATTTGCAAACCTGTAGAGATTTTTTGATTTTTTGATTTGTCTAAAAAATTGCTTTCAAGAAAAGTAGCCAGCTCCTGCGCCGTATAACGATCGGCTGTACGACCCCGCACATATCGCTTAAATTTCTCAACCGCCCCCGTCACGCAATTCCAGCTATTTTCAAGCTCGTCATTTTTCGCGGTCCCCTTGATGAAGGACTCGACCACCGGTTTCATATCAGAAAGGCACTGCGTCCCACTGAACTCCTGACTGCTGGGCGGAGGCGGTTCTTCCCCCACCTTGGTATCACAGCCGGTCAAACCCACCAGAGAAAGAGCTAATACGATCAGAGATTTTTTAAATTCGAATCTAGAAAACATACGTCATGCCTCCGTAGACCCGGTCATTCGCACGATATTGATTGAGGAAACTGGAGGCATTGTAGGACTCATCCTGCACGCCCAAAACGTCTCCCCCCATGACCACGGCCCACTTTTGACTTGGATAATAGAGGAACTCAGTATTCAACAGCGAGCCTCTTTGATCATAGTCATAAAGATATTTAAATCTGGTTACAAAAGGACGACGGAAGAAGCTCGCCAACTGCCCCTCTACTCGGAAGGACAAAGCATTGGTGAACTTCAAACGTTTATCGAAAAGAGTGAAGTCATCCGGAGTTCCATTCGCCAGAACGTCCACAATGCCACCCCCCTCAACCTTCAGATACTCCAACTGAAAGGCCAAAGTTTTGGTCCAAACATTGGAAAGTGAAAAGTCAAAAGCTGCCGCATAGGCTTGAATTGGATTCAACCGCTGAATAGACCATTCCGTTTCCGGCAACTTTTCACGAGGGTCATCCTGCAAATAGGAAATAGAGGCTTTTAGATTGGAAAAAGAGTACCCCACATCCATGGAGTAGATACTGTGATAGGTCACATCAGGTGACACCGTCACGTCCACCTTATCTTCCGAAACGTCTTTAAAGTTTTTGCGTTTAAGAATCAACTCATTCACCGGAAGATAACCGGCACTGGTTACAACCCAAGGGCCCTTTTCTTTATTCCCCAGTCTCCCCATGAAGGCCACGCCTCCATTGCCGACCAGCTTCGCCGTCTCGGGAATATCCAACTCGTAGCGGATGTTGTTAATGCGGTTGTTGAAATCATAATCGCGAGAGGGCGCACGATACCAGCGACTGTCCGCCACTAGCCCCCCGCCTTCTTCGCGAATATCGGGGCCCATGCTTGGGATAAACATCGGGGTCGCAAACCCAAGAAGCTCCCAGCCCTCGGTGTTGTAATCTAAAAACAAACCCGACAGTCCTTGTTCTTCAGGTCGAAGAGCATCGATCGCGAAGTTCGGCTGCCACAAGCCCAATTGCCAACGACGATCCAACTCACTCCAATCTTTCTTCTTGCGCCCTAGAAAGCCCCGGAAGGAGCCCATACCATGCGAAGCCAAGTACGCCTCGTGAACGACAAAATGAGACTGACCACGCGAGAAGAAAGTTCCGCCGGAGATATCCGCCGCAAGATCCACCAAGGAGGTTTCTTTGAGGGCTGAGAGACGTGCGGAAAGAAGCTGACTGTACGTCAATTGAGGTGACTCAGGGATGGGCGTAAAGTACTGCATCCCTTCCATCCGGATTTGACCATAGACTTGCGCCGGAGAAGAGCTTTGAGGCTCCTCAATGGAACTCACCCCTTGAGCTTGAAGGTCCTTCAAACTTAGGGATTGAGTTTTTGCTTTTGTGGTCACCGCCATGCTTGCAAGCACCGCGGCAATGTAGGTTTTTCCCCTCACATTTTCCTCTGGATAAAAGTCCAGTTCATAGAGAATAAGAAAAGGCCTTTAGAGTCAACGGAGCCTTGCGTTGGCAGGCTCCCTCTCAAATATATGAGGTTTGGTGGTAAAAAAACGTCACTTCTTTTGAAAAACTTACCCCTAAAAATTTACCAGGGAACGGGGGTTTTAGAGCAAGTGCTCCAGCAGCCACTGAGGGTCATCAATGGGGATGTCATGCCCGGCCCAAGGATGCATTGCGGGCTTTAATCCCCACCCCTTGGCAATTTGAAGCGTGCAGTTTGGCGAGACCAGGCGATCTCCATGACTTCCTATCAAACGCACATCCCCCGGAGCCTCATGAGGAAAGCGATATTTTGAAGCCGCGATCATCTGGCGAAGAATATTCTCCATTTTCACGGGGTGCCCCTTGGTGTAGGTCACCAAAGAAAGCAGCTCGGCATCTCGACGTTCACGGCTGTTGGTGATCATCTCTAAAATCGTCTTTTCCCACTGCACTTCATCTTGCGCCCACAAAAGACAAGTGGACTTCAAAACATTCGCCGGCTGGAAGCGATGATAAAAAGGCGAATAGCCTGACGAGCTTGTGCAAACTAAAAATGCCTTCTGCACTTCATGAGGAAACTCACGCATCCACTCCACTGTGATCATGGCCCCCAACGATACCGACAAAATATGAAAGGGCTCACCGGACTTTACAAACTCAGAATGACTTCGTAGGTCTTTAACGTAATCAGAAATTCTGGTGGGGCTTTTCTCTTTATAGCGGGCGCCATTGCCAGGAAGATCTATCAGCTCAAACTGATCCTGCGGAAAGTGCGCTTTCATTTTATCAACAAAAGAACCCCAATGCCCCACTCCTCGGGCCAAACCACGCAGCAGAATCCATTTTTTAGACGGGGTCATACCACAACTCCTTTGCTTTTCTATGAAGTTCCTCTTCCTTATCTTTAGGAAATTGCGCCCAGGCTTGCGAAGACGCCACGGCTCGAATTAAAAACTCCATCAATGTGTTATGGCGACGCAGAGTTCTTTGATGGCGATGTCCTATCAACGGATTGAAAGGCCCCTCGGCTCGGAAGATCTGCCAAGGATTTTTTTTCACCCACATCCATGAACCCATCTCTAAACACAAGGGTAAATATTTATTCTGCCGATCGCGCCCTAAATGTTGATCGTAGAGATAGTCCCACAGATCTCCGTGAGTCGTATAACTTTGGGCCTGGGGTTCGACGCGATAAAAATGATGAGGATAAGTGCGATCCAACAGTTCTTTCAAAGAGTACATCAACGGAAGATCAGGAAACGGTTTCACCGTTTTTGCATAGGGAAACCACAGACGATCTTGAAAGCCAAAACCCGAATGAACATCGACTGTGATCGCCAACGAACTGCGCGCGATTTCTTTTTCTACCGCGGAAATCAAAGCCTGGGATTCGATCTCCATCGCAGCTCCCAGGGGGCCCCGATACCATGGAATCTGATTACTGAAGCGATGTCCTCCGACCCATCGTGCGGGATTTTCCGCCTCGACGGGAGCGTTTCTCATCAGATCCACACCCTGGGGGTTGCTTCGTGTTTTCTTGTAAATCCCAATAGGATTCACCGTCGGAATAAAAAAGATACGCACCTTCTGCAAAGTTTTTTGCAAGGTCTCGTCCCACAAAGCCAACTCTGAAAGCGAATTCATCAGCGCCACACAGACCTGGGCACCGATACGCTCAAGTCCATGCACTCCTCCGATAAAACCTAAAACGGGTGCTTGCGGGTCTTCACTTCCAAAACTGATTTTATAAATAGGAAAGCGCAGTGATCCCAGCTCACTGTAGGCAAGAACTTCCGAGCGCGCCAACGCCCCCAAGGTCTGAATTCTTTTTTCAATTTGTTGGATCTCAGGAAGTGAACTCATAAACTCCATTCTTGGCGAATTATCGCCACCCTCCAATGGATAACGCTCAAAGCCATAGATGGGGCATTGCACCCCCTCTTCAAGAGCGGTAACCTTCCGCTGATGAGGAGAACAGCCTATGATGAGTCTTGAAACTCTACTGGAAAAAATGTGGGCAGACTACTGCCAGCTCAACCCTGCGGCAAAACGCATCTATGATATTTTTACGTCCGAAGGAGAAACGGTCCTCAATGACCACATTGCCCTTCGTACCTTTAATCATCCTCGCCTCGGGATCGAGTCTCTGGCTCAGCACTTCAAAAAGTTCGGTTACGTTGAAAAGGGAGACTATACTTTCGTAGAGAAGAAACTCTATGCAAAACACTATGAGCATCCTAACGAAAAAATGCCGAAGATCTTTATTAGTGAATTGGAACTAGAAAAGGTTTCTCCGTTCGTTCGCGAAACCGTCAATAAATTGGTGGATCAAATCCCCGATTCTATGATTCAGAATGAAGCTTTTGCCATGGCCGGTCGCCCTTGGAAAATGACTTATGCTCTTTACGCAGAACTTGCCAAAGAAAGTGAATACGCCTCATGGGTGGCGGCCTATGGCTTCAGACCCAATCATTTTACAGTGAACATCAACAATCTTAAGAAGTTTAACGACATTCAAACTTTAAACGATTTTGTTAAAAGCAAAGGCTATACTTTGAATAAATCAGGTGGAGAAATCAAAGGGTCCCCTGCCGACTACCTAGAGCAAAGTTCCACAATGGCTTCCGAGATTCCCGTGTCATTTGACGATGGCACTCACAATATTCCCGGATGTTATTACGAGTTCGCAAAACGCTATTCTCTAGCAAATGGAAAACTCTATCAGGGATTTGTTGCGGCCTCTGCAGATAAGATTTTTGAAAGTACAAATCGACTTCAATAACAAGTAACAGGTCGGCCAAAGTGTTTCACCAGCACATTGTGCCGACCTCGCCATTTACAAAATCTTTTCATTGATTTTTATTAAGCAACTCGCTTGATAAGATGGTGAAGAGTTTCCTGATCCACCTCTTGTTTGCTCCAAGAACTATGGACTTCGAGGAAGGTCTTCACAAGTTGTGAATCAAATTGCGTCCCGGAACATCTTTTTAGTTCCGCATAGACCGTTTCATCAGACAAACCTTTACGATAAGCTCGAGTCTGCGACATCGCATCGTAAGTATCGACGACTAAAATGACCCGCGCAATCAGGGGAATCTCATCGCCTCGGATCTTATCTGGATACCCTGTCCCATCCACACGCTCATGATGCCCACGGATGCTGGGAAGAATCTCGGCAAAAAAGTTATGTTTTGCCAAAGGCTTCACAATTTCTTCGCTAATAACAGAGTGATTTTGCATCATCAGGTACTCGGATTCATCCAATTTCCCTGGTTTGGCAATGATAGACTGAGGGATGCCGATTTTGCCGATATCATGAAAGAGTCCCGCGAACTCAGCAAGCTTTTGTTCGTACTCATTAAGGCCAATATCCCGAGATAGCTTACGGGACATTTCGCCCACACGACAGCAATGCGCATATGTCGCTGGATCCACAACGTTCAAAGATTGCATGAGTGCCTGAGCGGCCTCATAGGCCCACGCAGGAATGTCTCCCCAGGAAGACGACATATGGCTCCCTTCTCCCCTAACTTTATAATTTTCGGCTTTAAATATATAAAACTTAAATTAGAGAAATCTTTGAGTCTCAAGATGAGACAACTTCCGGTTGACAGCCTCAGCGAGGATTGAAAGACTTTGAACTATCGTTTAATTCCTTAGGAAAGGTCTTTTATGAAAAAGTGGCTTCTGGTTACGGCTCTCTTAACTTTTTCTTCCGCTTCCTTTGCTCAGAAAATCAAAGTTCGTAAAGTCAAAGGCAACCAAGCGGTCGTCGAGTTTGCGGGGGGACGTCTTGAGCAGGGACAAGTCTATGAGTTAACTCACGATGAATTTAGCGAACCCTCGGAGGCTTCCAGCTCCCGTAAGTACGTCGTCGCCATGAGTTTTAGCCTTATGAACACAAAATCGGATGCCGCAAGTGCGGAGAACGAAACCGACATCACCCTTGCCGGTAAGTTTGGCTGGAACATGGGGACCTATGAAGTGGGCCCCTTGCTGTCTTACTCTTCGGATGCCACAGGAAGTATCACGACGACACTTTATAGGCTGGGCGGATTTGCAGACTACAACATGATTCCGAATATCTCCGGAGAAGCTTTCTTATACGGCGTCGGAGGCACGGGCTCTTTCGGCCAACGTGACAGCGGATCTGGATCCAAAGTCGACATCATGGACTTCTTTGTCGGGCCCTTCATGAAGTGGTTCCCCACCGGCAGCAATGTCGGTTTCCGCATGGATGCCGGCTACATTTATCAAAAACAATCCGGTATCGGAGAAAGCACCGTCTCAGGGCTGAACCTGGCCGCCGGGCTGATGGCTTACTTCTAGTTGAAGAATCCAAGATGGGAGCTTTTCTGAAGATCCCATCTTATCTCAAAGGTCTTTAGTTTAAAAATCCACGAAGATATCTTCTGTATTCATCCACGAAAGTTGTGGATAAGATCTCACTCTTTTTGAGAGAGCATTTTTCATCACGACTGAAGAAAGCCTTTTTACATTCAAAGGCAAATTGGCAACCATTTGCATCGCACTGTAACGTCGTACCCAAGGCCGGAGAAAAGGTCGAGAGCTCCCCTTGAGCTTCGATTCGTTCAAGCTCCGCCTCGCATTTTTGAATCGCAGCCGCTGAGTTGAATCGCGGGCACATATAGGACTGCAGGGCCTTGCGGAATTCACGATAGGACGACTGCGCGGTCAAAGGAATATCAGTCAACTGGTGAAATACAGAGTACGCCATGACTTTTTCACATCGAGAGCTGCTCACGCCTCCGCAGAAAAACTTGAAAGCGGGAAAACTGCCATTTTTGTATTCGCCCCAATAGCCACTGTAAGAGTTGAAAAGAGGTTGCATGCGGATGCAGGCGCCCGCTTCACAACTCACTGGCGTCAAAAATGATTTACGGTTCGAACTCACTTCCGGATAAGTAATAGGGCTCACTGGGGCAGAATAGCGCCATTGACTCTTTTCATCCAGATATTGAAACTCCGCTGACGTCAAAGTTCCAGCCACAGGAACTCCCAACCGTCGAGACAATGTCGGAGCCAAATCAAAACCGGTATTACAACCAGAAAGAAAGATGTAACCTTTGTCGGTGAAGTGTCCCTTCAAACCCTCCCAAAGAGGATTGGAGCTAGAAAAGCGCCCTCCCTTATACATGTGAACGCCATAAGAAACGGCCGAGTGAGTGAGAAAACTTAAAGACGCTATGGGAAGACCGTTCTGAATCTCTTCAACCAAACTATGAAGACCGAATTCCTTTTTATCGGCCCGCTCAATCATCAACCCGGCAACCAGTACCTTTTGCGTTTCTTTTTCCAAGGAGGAATTAATATTGCTGTAAAGAACCACTTCCGCATCAGGCTCCGCTTCCAAAATTCGATGAGCTTTTCCCAGTGCGGCCTCTAAAAACATGGTCCCTAGGTCGCCCCCTTCGCCAGCTATTAAAATATGCTGTGCCGTGGGATTGTTTGTAAGACTGAGCTTCGCCTTGATAACAGCATGACCTTCAAAAGAGAAAATAAGCAGAAGAGAGAATAGCGCAAAGCTTTTCATAAGGAACCTTTCAGTGAAGAGCCCCTTACATATCCTTGGTGACGCAAAGTGTACATGCTTTTGTAAAAAGTTGAATTTTTTCAAGGGCCAGATTGTGCATTCTCCCTCGAAAAAAAACAAAACCCTACGGCTTTCGCAGTAGGGTTTTATTGAGTTTTGATTTTTAAATATCAGACGATTACCAGTTAAATGCGTTCTCGTCGTAGCCCCAACTTGCCAGAGCTTTTTTGTACATGCCCTTCATGAACTTTTGAGCTTGGTGAGGTTTCAATCCCAACTCAGAAGCGGATCTGTTTGTCAGATCCTGCATCGCTGCGCTGTCACCCAATGAAAGATCTTTTGCCGCCGCCAAAGCGTCAGAGAACTGAACTCCGAATACCGCTTTGAAAGTCTTGTCCATATCTTTTGTCGAAGTCACACCACGCTCAGAAGCCGCAACCGCCCAAGAGTTCAATGCAGAAGCAACGGCAACTGCTTTATCTTGTTTGAAGCCGTATTCTTTCATCAACTTATCAGAAGCCATTTTTACAAGTGCTTTATTGGCATCTGAATTCAAGGCTGCGAAGTTTGTATCTGTTGCAGAAGAAGCGGTCTTATCATTCACAGCTTGACCGTACTTAGATTCTCCCACATTGGCGCTGTAAAGAACTCCGTTCTTGCCTAGCCAGTATGTTCCACCAGCGACGTTTTCCCAAAAGAAGCCCGTCGTCCCTACACCGATAGTTGTTCCACCGATGTAACCAGCAAATTCTGAAACATCCGCGACATATTGGAATCTGTCATATTGGTCATACACTTCGGCATTCCCATTAGAGTCAAAGACCACATACCACATATCATCAGATCCTCTGCCCGTACGACCATAATCAGGATCTTCAGTAACCGTGATTCTCTGCCCATTGGATTTGAAGAACGTACAACCAGGAGTGGCCTGTTGAGTTTTACAAACATCACCATAAACAGTCTCATAAGGGTAGTAAAGAACTTGGCCTCCGCCCCCACCACCGCCTCCGCCGCCTCCACAGGCTGCAAAGCTAGTAGCTACTACTGTCGCTAACATCGCACGAATCATATTTTTCATTGTGGTTCCTCCCGAATTCATTAATACGTTAAGTTAATTCTAAGTAACTTATCTCCGCAGTTATAATCGAACGAGTGAGCTCCCTTGGCGCCCTCAAACACTGGCGTTTCCATTGAACGACAACCAGAGGACTTAAATCTCAAGCGAGCTGGTGACACCAATTCGATCGCAGATCCATCCCTTGCAAAAATCGGTACCAACATTTTGACACCACGACTGAGCCCCGCGCCTTCGGTCGTAAACATAGCAGGAAGCTTTGCTGATGCGTCGCGCACATCGCGAACGGTCAGAGGGATATAAAGACTTACAAACAAATTGTCGGGGAAAAACGTGTATCTATCTAAACTGCGGCTGCGCACCTGCCCCGTCACCAGATCGTGATATTGAATTTCAGAGTTTGTAAGAACAAAGGCCCCTTTACGCTGAAGCCCTGCGAAAACAGCCCTCACGCGTAAAGCGGAGTCAAATTGGGACCGCTCGGCAGAAAGCTGTCTATCCAAAAAGTCCCAGTTTTTATTGTCAAACAAAGTCAGACGCTGTTGGCGATTGAGCCCTTCACCAAACCAAAAACTGCCCGCAGACTCATCCTTGCTGTAGTCCAAGGACTGAATCTTATCGACGCGAGTATCTAGAATGTTTCTATACACATTAACGTCATGGAAGAGATCCAACTCCATGAAGTTTTCGATTTTGCCATCTGTGACTTCCGCGATCGCAAAACTGTAAAGGTATGAAGGTTTCGCATCCGTGCCTAAGTTTTTCGCCAACAAAATGGAAATACGACCGGCCTCAATCTGATCCTGGCGAGGCTGAATGATGTCGACAATCTTGTAGTCCTCATGCTCCGACAATGCCTTGAGTTCATTTTTTTCATTTAAGAAATAAAATCGCAGTTTGCGTTGTTCATTGTCGTTTGGATTCTCCCAACGATCTCTCAACGATCTTTTACGATCAGGATCTTTTCCTCCCCCGATCCAGGCCGGGCGTTTGGTAGATCCGATCTTTTGCCAATAGATCTGAGACGCGTCTAAGGGCATGGCCGCAGTAATGCCGTCATACTTGAAGCTTTCAAGAAGTTTTAACGATTTATCAAAGACAAAGAAACTCATCGGCATGCCCTTGGCTTCTTCGTCCTCACTCGTGTCCTCAAGGACACCGAGAACATATTCACTTTGCCCATCGCCGTTCAGATCAATACGGGCCGTAATTTTATCCATTAAGTTGTCACTATTACCCTCAATACGGATCTTCGTTCCACCCGTGGCTTTATAGGTCCCCGCATTTGAGTCTGCGACCACCCATAACTGCCAAGTGTTCTTTTGTTCCGATAGCGCCAGATAATCGCGCTGTTCAGGGTGGGCGTCTAGATTTTGATCAAATGGAATAAAAGATAAACGTCCCTTCGGCATTCCCTCAATAGGAAAGACATGGACATCACTCCCCGCAAGATCCCCATTCACTTCGACGGTGATCTCGCTTTCCACCACATAACGGCGGGCCTCTTGCCCCTCTACCTTTACGTCGATAGTCAGGTCCAGTTCACTGGGAATTCGCGATTGCGAAGGATCTGCACTGTCCACAATACTCATCGCCACCACATATTTGCGGACTTCACCCGTTTTCCATGTAGAGGCATAAGGGGCCACTTCTTTAACCGAGGTGATCCACGGACGAACGGCTTCGGGGTGAGGTTTTAAAAACTGGGCGTTCATTTGAACTTTTGAGACTTCAACGTCAGCCCATTTGTTCACGAAGGAAACTTCAAAAAAAAGATCTTTGCTTTTCCGGTCCCACGGGATCTCAAGCTTCTCTTTATTATCAACGACAATCAGAGGCTGTGGTTGAACTTTTAAAGCTCTTTCCACGTCGAGATTTCCGGCGACGGAATATTTTTTATAAATTTCCCTTTCCGGGCTTAAGATTTGTCCTTTCTCATGAGAGCCGCCAGCAACCAAGGACAGGTTGCTTTGCAGAGGGCGCGCACCAAGGACGAGACGCGCGTAAACCTCTTCGGCAGGAACACCCCGCGCCATTAACTCAGCCACGGCGGCGGCAACGAAAGGAGACGCCTGAGAAGTCCCAGAAAGATATTCATAACCCAATGTTGAGCGGAATCGCACAGGACGCTTCGCCATCGGGAAGGTGCTTAAAATATTTAAACCCGGCGCCACGATATCCACGCCGCTTCCGAAATTTGAGAAGTGAGCCATCGCGCCGTCAGGTCCCGCAGCACCTACGCAGATGACGTTGCGATACGCACACGGCCTTAAAAGAGCCCGTGTAGAGTCATTACCGGCCGCCGCGACGATGATCACCCCGCGAGCTTGCGCTTCGGCAATCACTTTTCTCATAAATTCAGAATCTGATGTTTGTGGCCAGCCCATTGAAAAGTTGATGACCTGAGCTCCCGAACGCATGGCATAGATCACGCCCCGGGCAACCAGATCTCCCAAACCTTTTTTAATATTCTCTCGGCCTTCTTCAAGTGGAGAATCATAAATTGACAGAGGCTTAATAGGTTCGCTGGGTTGAACGCCTATCACTTGCACGGGAAGAATCTCGACGTTCTCGCTCAAACCACGTACACCAATATTGTTATCCACTTCAGCAGCAATGATCCCCGCGACATGACTTCCGTGCCCCTGGTCATCATCAAAATCAGGACGCCCGAGGATTCCGGCCGAATTCACGCCCCCGAGAAGGCTCCACCCTTGGCAATCCAAAGGGTAACCGTTTTTATCTTGATCGACTTCAGGATTTTTAAGATCCATCCAAATCGCTTCACACTGTTTGCGGTCTTTTTCTTCAAGGCAACTCTGAAACTTTGTCAAAGCCCGACACTCAGATTCATTTCTATGGATGACATTCTTTAAGTCCGGATGACTTTTATTAATTCCCGTATCCAAGACAGCCACCAAAACTTTTTTCGTGGCTTTTTGGGGAAGAGGTAGGCGCACGTCTTCTTGAGGGCGCGCCGGCAAGCGATAGGTCTGCATGGGGTCTAAGTCGACCATTTGCGGTTGCCCCTGATTGCTCAAGCTCCATTGAAATTGAGAAAAGGGGTCTGCCGCCTGTGCCGAGAAAGACATAAATAGGGAAAGTATTACGACACTATTTCTCATCGGAAGCTTCCTTGTGAACGATCCAATTCGATCGGAGAAATGCGGGTCTTATTAGCAAACATCGCAATTAAACCACTGGCATAGTCAATGTTCTTCTTCGGATCACCTAAAGAATTCGAGAAGTATTCCAAGTCCCCGTCCTCATCGCCGCTGCGGAAGCCGTTGATACGAACAAAGAAGATGTAATTTTCTTCACCCAGAAGCTTCAACAATTGAGGAAGTGGAATTTCCTGTTCCAGGACATAGATCACATTCGTCATCCACTGGGTTTGCGCTTTTTTATCCTTAGGATAACTTGCAGAAAGCTTCAAAAGCTGTTCCATCCAAGGAATCATACACTCGTAGTTGGTTCCGTTGATCCAGGCCGATGTCGGGAGGTTGTTGGAATTATCACGTCCCCCTGCTGAATTCTGCTGATGCTCTTCGCAGGCTTGAAGGAAACGAGCCTTGCCTTGGTTGTAATCGCCATTTCCTAAGACCCGCAACATATCGTCAAACATTTCGCGGTCATTGGCGCGAGCTTTTTTACCCATTTTTTCACTGAGCTTTTGAAACAAACCGCTGATAAATTTTGAGCGTTTCACTGGTTTACCATCAGCTTCTGGCTGCAAAACCAGATCACGGATCTTATCTAGTCCTCCAGGCAGAATCGAAAGATTCGCTGTAATTCGATAGAAGTCCACCGCCGTCACGTTGGCAAAAGCCTCCGGTTCAATCAAACGGTAGGACATCAGTGGCGCCCCATTCAATTCCCCTTGAACTTCATCCAACAACTTAAAGAACTTTTTACGATTTAAATGCCAACCGCCCCACACATGCTGAACCACCGCCACGGAAGGATATTGTTTGGCGTTCACAGTCAAATCCGACTCGGTAGTGACCATTCTCCAATAAGCTTTTCCAAAGGGTGTGTTGGCGGGATTGGGATCATCACTGCGGGCGACATCCACACGACTTTTTGATGACCATTTATTCAGAATTCCTTCAACCCAATCAAACGCAAAACCTAACAGATCGCGCCCCTTCAGTTCGCCTTTTTTATTGGCAAATAAGGTGACCTCTTCATCTTTGGGATTGAGTTCAGGAGCCTCAGGACTGCGAGGGTAGCGAATTTTTAAAAGATGATCTTCATTAAAAGAATTCACTCTCATCGCCAAAAACTTAGAACGCAGTTCCTTGGTTTTCAGCTTATGATCAATTTCAAACTTTCTATGGGCAAACTTGGCATAAAGAAGCTCTGGATCATTGCTCTTAAAAAGAGCTCTTAAGGCAGGCTTCAGGTTGTCCCGTGTTTGAATAAACTCTTTAACAAACTTCTGATCCACACGATCCGTATCCAGAAGATCCGCATACTCAGGATTGTAATCGATCACGAAGGCATCGGTGTTGAGGTCCGTCCAGGTCGTGCTTGCACGCACTCTTAGAACGTTGATGAAGTAATTCAAGTCCAGCGTCATGCCCATCGCTTTTCCTGTCTGCGAACGAACATAGACTTGAAGACCCTCTTTGGTTCTCATGAAATTGGTTTGGCGCAAAATCACCCGGGAACCATCCGCACTCAACGACACCGAATTCATAAAACTTAATGGAGAAATCCCCATCAAAACATCCAAGGAAGATGCCAACTGCGCATAAACTGACAAGGCGACTGAATCAGTCACTGTGAAAACCTCACCCTCACGAAGCTCTGCCAGGAAGGCATCCAAAGGCTGAGTGGTCTTTCCATCCGCTGATTTTATCGCCTCTTTTTCAGTAAGGACTTTCGAAAGATTGCTCATGAAGTGGGGAACAACAAGATCTTGCCAAGGGACTTTAGTTCCCTCTTGAATGGAAAGAAGAGGTCTCACATGGGTATAGTCTCTTAGGACCATCACATTGGCGCCGCCCAAGGGGGTAATGTTGGGCACACCATCTAAAGCCATGAAGTAGCCGAGATTGCCCCCGACACTGAGATTATCCACTAATTGAATCGGAGCCGAGCTTCCGAAATAAGTGCCCGTCGTCACATGGCGAGTCGCCGCCATTTTAAAGCCACCAACAGGTCCGCCCCAAGCTTCCACTTGTTGATAGAGGGGTTCCAGTGGTTTTTCTTTCATATGTTTATAGATTCTCTCGGTCACCTCTTGGCGGCGATCGGCATAAAGATCACTCACTTTAAGAAGATCTAATCTCTCATTAATATGATTAAGAAGTGTTCCAATCGCGGCGGTCTTCCCGCGAATGCCCATGTAACGCTCTAAATCTCCGTCTTGGAACGGAGACTGACGGTCGCCGTGAGCAAAACGCTGAGGGTATCCAGGGACAAACTCTTTCATCACTTTGCCGTTTTGAACTAGGCCATTGCGAGAGTTAACATCTAAAGAAGGTAGATTCCAAGACGCTTTGCCCTTCAGGTCAAAAAGCTCCAGGGCATTACTGGCCCGATGAAGAAGCTTTGCTAAAACCAACTCTTCCAGCTCGGCGGGAAAAGCCCCAGCCCTGACAATGTCCTGGAAGTCTTGTTGACGAAGATTCGCCAGTCTGCGCACCAACCAACGAGCGTCTTCATAAGTACAAGCAGCAAAAGATTCTGCAGAAGGATGATTAATAACAACATGACCCGAGAGGACGGATCCCAGCTTCGGAGAAAATCGATTGATACTTTCTGGCACATCGACCAAAGCAAAAGGCAAAATCAAAGCACGGTAGGCGCGAGATCTTGAATACCTTTGAACTGCGGGAAGTTGATTTGGATTATTTGGATCTGGAGCATAACCCCATTGAATATCGAAGTACTCAGCAACCGCAGGCTCCAGCATGGCATCAGAGAAGACCACGGAGTGATTTTCTGTATTGTCCTCAAGAACCCATCCCCGACTTTCAAAGTCTGAAATCATCGACTCTTGGGCGTTCTTTAAAAAGGTCTTCTTTTCTTCTTCGCTTGAGAAGTAAACGCGCAAATTGCGATAGTACTTGGGTGAGGGGACAT
>JAHRXB010000081.1 GCA_019104905.1 Bdellovibrio sp. | reverse complement strand
CCCTGCTGAATCGTCACTTGGGTCCAAGAGGAATTTCCCAGAGCATCACTGACAACCACGGTCGCAGTTCCCGCCGATGAACTTGCCTGATAGAGACCATCACTGACGCCAATTGAACCTGCTCCTAAAAGTATAGAATAACTTAATGGAGCAACTCCCCCCGTGGCCGAAAAGGGTAGCGTCGTCATCGTATAAATTGCGGGGCTCATCGGAGAAATTTGCAAAGTGGAATTGGCTGTAACACTTGTTGTTGTAATATGACCTGCAGAATCTTGAACCCGAATTGTTGCAACGCCAACAAATCCTTGTGGCTCATAGACTCCCGAAGAACTGACAACCCCACCCCCACTTAACACTGAAAACGAATAGCCAGCAACGCCCCCTTGAGGAACTACCGTAGACGTATTATTTAATGCAATCACAGAAGGTGAAGCTGTGGCCACTAATGTAGGAACTACTTGAATAGTCAAAAGAGAAGAATTTCCAGCAGAATCGGTCACGTTAATGACAACAACTCCCGGCGACGAGGGGGCCGTAAAAGTGGAGGAGCCAGAGAATCCTCCACCACCTGAAACAATTGTATAGGCATAAGGCTCAACCCCACCAATTGGATTCAAAGGATGAGATTCACCCACAACGATATGGGGAGGATTGTTTGCCTCGGGAAATTGAATGACTGGGCCTTTAAAAATACTGTTTAAATTCGCTGTCATATTCCCACAACCCGAAAGCAGGAGAAAAAACAGTGAGAAAATCAAAAAATACAATTTCCTTCGAATCAACCCAAAGAAATAATTTAGTTTCATAAAGAGACAGTTCTCCCGTTACGCACATTATCAAGCATGTCTTTAATATAAACTTGTCTATATTTTCTCTTCGGAAGAACAATTCCGTTCTTTAGGAAAAAGAAACCTATTGAGCACTAAAGCATACAGGTGTGCGCTATTTAACTCGAGAGTTTATTAGGCATCCAAATGATCTCTACCTTAATGATAGTATCAAATGATACTATGGTAGACCAAGACTCTGCACGGGCCGTGAATGACAGATTTGGCAATTTTTCAAGACCTAAAGTTTAACCACAAAAACACCCGTGAGCGAGGCTTTTAAAGAACCTCCGCCTCCGAATATCTGAGTGGTGAGAGCACCACGAACTTTCCCCTTCGTCTTGAGTTCAGAGAAAAAATCTTCTTCGCCCTGAAGCGACGGGAAACAACAGACCACTTCAAAATCCGTATCCACAGGGCGCAGGTACTGAATCTCACCTTTGGCAATCACGATGTTTTCTGTGGGAATCTGCCTCTCATGAAGTCCCGCTAAGACCAACGCATACGAAGCCAGAACACCCGTCGCATAAAGACTGCCGCCAAAAGCGGTACCTTTGTGATTCTTGTTTTTCTCTAAAGAGACCTTAAAACGAACTTCATGAGAATCTATTTTAACAACCTCAATTCCCAAATGCTGATAAAGAACAATTTTATCCTTTAAAATACGAATGAGTTCTTGAGAGTCTACTTCCATTGTTCATATCCTCCGGCCACATTGCTGACTTTTTTGTAGCCAAGAAACTGCAAAGCATAAGTGACCGCCGCCGAACGCACGCCGTGATTACTTAGAACTAAAATCGTCGCCTCTTTAGAAATCCCCTTGTCACGCAGAAGCCCTTCGCTTTTAGCCAGAGGAAGACCCTTGCCATCAAAAAACTCTTTCCATTCAACATTATACACAGAGGCTTGCACTTTCTTTTCTTGAGAAAGATTGCGAAGTGCAAACTCTTGAGCAGAACGCACATCTAAAACCACCGCCCCCGGTTGTGCGATGATTTTTTTAAAGTCTTTGATATTCATCACCAGGGATTCATTTTCTTGTGGCTTCCAATAGGGCTTATTCTGAACCAAGGGGGCTTCCTTGGTTGTATTCATCTCTCGATAGGAGGTATGCACCAGCGTATAGACATCTTTAACACCCAAAACTTTCAGCGTCCAAGCAACACGCCCCTCTTCACCGCCCCCTTGAGCCCCTTTTCCCAAAACAACCACTTTCGTATCCGGATCAATCCCCACCAAAGCCAAACGCCGAGCCAAAGAAAAAAGATCCCCCTGCAAAAGCCCCCGAGAGCGAGGACTGTTTTGAGAGAAATCCTCCCAACGAACATTGATCGCCCCTGGCACATGCGCCAAATTAAATTCAAAAGCCGGCCGAGCATCCAAAATCACAGCCTTCTCTTTCAAAAGCTTTTCCGCCGTCACCCCTTCACTGATCACAGGCTCTTGAACAGAAATCTTCGTCGGCTTCTGCTGACAGGCCAAAGCCAAGAGAACCGCTGCTACAACTAGGACATATTTTTTCATTCTATCCTCCGATTACTTTTCGGACTCATGTTAAATAATTAACTTCCGTCATCTACTCCATCTGAGCATCCTGACAATCGGGCGATCCCGAGCCCCCTTTCCCGAGCATCCAGCTCGGGAAACCAAAAATCCAGGGGAGATTCATTGGCATTACATAGACCGATCGTCGTTCCTTTTCTTTGTCTGGCAGCCCCTGCCTCCGCTTGTGAATGCGTCCGAGTTCCGCAGCAGCAGCTCCGAAGGAGCGCGTCCGCGAGGACTGTCCGAGGAAAGCGTTCGCAAGCGGAGGCAGGGGCTGCCAGACAAAGAAAAGGGGGCCATGAGCCCCCTTCGTAATTCCTATTTAGTAATTCTCATCGTCGGGAAGAAAATGATATCCCGAATACTAGGTCGGTCGGTCAAGAGCATCACGATGCGCTCGATGCCGATCCCCACTCCGCCCGTTGGCGGCATTCCCGCATCAATCGCCAACAAGAAGTCCTCATCCATAGGGTGCGCCTCTTCATCCGTCGCGCGTGACGCTTCTTGCTCTTTCAAACGCGCCAACTGATCCTCTGGATCGTTGAGTTCCGAATAAGCATTCCCGATTTCCATGCACGCTGCAAACGGCTCAAAACGTTCCACCAATCTGGAATCGCGGCGATGAATCTTCGTCAATGGAGAAATCTCTACTGGGTGATCCAACACAAAGGTCGGTTGCCACAAGTGCTGTTCTGCTGTGAGCTCAAAAAGCTCCATCAACATCTCACCACGTTTTCCAGGTTTGTCTTCTTTGCTGCCGTGTTTACGAGTGGCTTGGAAGATCTCTTCATCCGTCGCGTTTTCAGGATCAACCCCTGCATACTCACGAACGCCATCAAAAACCGTCAAACGTCTCCACGGAGGAGTGAAATCAATCTCTTTACCTTGGTAAGTGATCTTCATGCCGCCGGTCACTTTTTGCGCCAAAGTGGAAATGATCTCTTCAAACTGCTTCATTTGATAGTTGTAGTCGGTATAGGCCTCATAGTACTCAAGCAACGCAAACTCGGGGTTGTGAGTTCTATCGATCCCTTCATTACGGAAGTTCTTGCTGATCTCGTAAACTTTTTCAAATCCGCCCACGATCAAACGCTTCAAATAAAGCTCAGGAGAAATTCTCATGTAAAGCTTCATGTCCAAAGCTTTATGATGAGTTGTAAACGGAGTCGCCGCAGCTCCCCCGTAAACAGGTTGCAACGTCGGAGTTTCTACTTCCATGAAACCACGGTCGTCCAAGAAACGACGGATTTCTTTGATAATCTTAGAGCGAGTTTCAAAGACCTTGCGCGAGTCCGGATCTGAGATCAAATCCAAGTGTCTGTGACGATACTTGATTTCAATATCTTGAACCCCGTGGAATTTCTCGGGCAAAGGCTCAATTGATTTCGTCAAAATTTGAAAACTTTTAACGTAAATTGAGAACTCACCTTTTTGCGATTTAAACACAAAACCACTCACGCCGACGATATCACCCAAGTCGACCAACTCAAACGCCGCGCGATCTTGTTCAGAAAGCTCTTCCGTTTTTACATAGACTTGCACGGTGCCCGTCTGATCCTGCATGTTGAAGAACGAAGCTTTCCCCATCGCACGCAAAGTCATTAAACGACCGGCAATACGATAAGCAAATTCAGGCTTCTTTTCACCGGGTTGCAAAGTCGCTGCGTGCTCGGCAACGATTTCTGCAATCTTCGCCTTATTCTCAAACACATAAGGATAAGGGTTGATGCCTTTCTCGCGAAGGGCATGAAGTTTTTTGCGTTTTTCGGCTCTTAAGGGGTTCTCATTGATCGACATTGAAGTTCCTATAGTTTTTTACCGGCGAAAGTTTCCATCACATTGTGCAACAATTGAATCGCTTCTTTCTTCGGACGTTGGAAGGCGTTACGACCCATGATAGAGCCGAAAGCTCCACCTTGTGCCAATTCAGAAACTTCTTTCAGAAGCTCTTCTGTGCCCTTGGCTTCTCCACCAGAGAAAATCACAATGCGTTTTCCGTTGAAAGAAGATTGAACAACGTGACGGATACGATCTGCCATCGTTGTGACTTTAATACCTTGCTCTTGGTAAACCTTCGCTGCGGCTGCTTGTTCGATGTGCGCTGTTGGAGGTTTCACTTTGATAATGTGCGCGCCCAATTGAGCCGCAATGTGAGCTGCGTAAGCAACCACGTCAATCGCAGTTTCACCTTCTTTGGATAATTGCTCACCACGAGGGTAAGACCAAATCACCACCGCAAGACCCGCTGCTTTCGCTTCACGAGCCGCCTGCGCGATTTCTTCATACTGATTTTTTCTCTCAGAAGATCCAGGGTAAATTGTAAAACCAATTCCCGCACAACCCAGTCGCAAAGCATCGTCAATGTAAGAGGTCATCGCTGAAATCGGACTCTTGTTGCTATAAAGAGTGTCGGAGTTATTGATTTTAAGAATCAAAGGAATCTCACCGGCATAATCACGCGCAATAGCTTCCAAAGCCCCAAGAGGAGCGGCATAGGCGTTACAGCCTGATTCAATCGCCAACTCAACGTGGAAAGCAGGATCATATCCATCTGGATTCTTCGCAAAAGAGCGAGCCGGACCATGCTCAAAACCTTGGTCGACAGGCAAAATCACCAATTTACCGGTGCCAGCCAATTTCCCGTGGTTCATCATACGAGCTAAATTCGTAAGTACTCCTGGATTGTCAGCTCCGTACCAGCTCAAAATCTCTCTAACTCTTGGCGTCATCTTTGTCTCCTCAAAACATGTGTAGAACTCAGCTATTGGCTCAAAACCAGGGTTTTGTTGTCTTCATAAAACCCCTTGAGCGCTGTAAAGTTATTGAGTTTTTCTAATATAATCAAGTGCGTCTCAAGGATTAACACGCTTGGCAGAAAAGACTCTGTGCTATAATGTTCCTTGTTCTTCATTTAGAGGTCCCTATGAGCACTAGTGTACAAACTCAGGTAACATATGAACTAACCCCCAACCCGGCGACGATGAAGTTCCTTTTACATCGCCAGGTGACCTCCCAGGGTTTTGATTGCCCTACGTCTCAGGAGGCGGAACGCTCCCCTTTGGCCTCTAAAATCTTTGGATTTCCTTGGACCAGTTCCGTCTATGTGGGACCTGACTTCATTGCTATCACCAAGCAAGACTGGGTGGAGTGGGATCTTTTGGCCTCCCCGCTTTGTGGTTTGATTCAAGAGCATCTCGAGCGCAATGAACCTGTTGTGGTGGAGCTCGTGACAACCCCAGAAGACGATGCCAATGACTCGCCCATGGTTCGCAATATCAAGTCGGTGCTAAATCGAGAAATCCGTCCTGTTGTTGCCCTCGACGGCGGCGATATTGTTTTCTATAAATATGAAAATCAGATTCTTTATATCCGCATGAAGGGCGCTTGCTCTGGATGTCCGAGTTCTTCGATCACCCTTAAAGAGGGCATCGAGACACGCATGAAAGAACTCTTCCCGGAGATCCAAGAAGTTGTCGCGGTCTAAGTTTTTTCACGAAAGTAAATTACTGTCCAAACTTGCGGGCCCCATCATTGTCGGCCAAGTGGGACAAAATGTGATTACTTTAGTAGACACTCTTATGGTGGGCGCGCTCGGCTCCATCGCTTTAGGAGCTTCGGCTTTTGCGGGAAGTGTCTTCGTCGTCTTTTTGATTTTTGGTTTGGGGATGCTGGCTCCCGTCACGGCGCTTTTTGCGCGGATGCAGGGACAAGAAAACTACCCAGAAGGCGGCGTGCTTCTTAGGCACAGCGTTTTTATCGCCCTTGGGGTGAGTGCTCTTATCATTGGTCTGCTTTATCTGCTTCTGCCGAATCTTCATTGGTTTGGGCAGACACCAGAAATTTTAACTCAAGGTGCTTCTTTTTTTGAAATCATCACTTGGTCAGTTCTGCCAAGCCTTCTTTATCAAACCTACAAACAGTTCACAGATGGGATCGGCAAAACGAAGGTCGCCATGTTTGTGATGCTCTTTGGCGTTCTTTTCAATATCGCCGGGAACTATGTCTTGATTCACGGTCATTATGGATTTCCCAAATTAGGTCTTAATGGAGCGGCTTATGCGACACTGATGGCACGCACCCTGATGGCGCTGATTATGATTGCCTATGTTCACTGGCATTCTCAGTTTAAACATTATTTTACGGAACGCTGGACTCATCGTTTTGACCATCATCTTCTTAAAAACATGCTTCGCCTGGGACTTCCCAATGGACTGACGTTTGTTTTTGAAGTCGGCGCTT
>JAHRXB010000295.1 GCA_019104905.1 Bdellovibrio sp. | reverse complement strand
AACTGCCCGAGTTATGCAGCAGATGGCTCAAAAAGGCGGAATTTTGCGCGCCGAATACGGAGCCAATGGCGGCTATCAAATCACCAAAGATTTGGCGAAGGTGTCTATTCATGATCTGGTTGAGGTCGTGGATGGCCCCACCGCCTTGGTCAAGTGTCTTCATAAAGAGGGCCCCTGCCAGATTCAAGGGACCTGCAATATTGTTTCTCCAATCACACAATTGAACGATCGACTCACGGATTTCTATAAGGGCCTGAGCCTAAAGGATCTTCTTGTGGAAAAATCATCAGCAGCTGGAAAAAAATCAGCAGAGGCAACAGCTCATGGATAACAAATCCTCCAACAATCCTCTTGAGAGTTATGAATACAAGTATGGTTTTACGACCGATATTGAAACCGACGCGGTTCAACTGGGCCTGAATGAAGATATCATTCGTCTGATCTCGTCTAAAAAGAATGAACCTGAGTGGATGCTTGAGTATCGTTTAAAAGCCTATCGCCATTGGTTGACGATGGAAGAACCCACTTGGGCTCACGTCTCTTACCCTAAGATCGACTTTCAAGCGATTCGTTACTATTCCGCGCCGAAAAAGCAAAGCGAAGCGGATAAGCCCAAATCCTTGGATGATCTGGATCCCGAACTTATTAAAACCTTCGAAAAATTAGGAATTCCTCTTTCCGAGCAAAAGCGTATTTCTGGTATTGCCGTCGACGTGGTTTTTGACTCCGTCTCTGTGGGCACAACACACACGGAGGTTCTGGATAAGGCTGGGGTGATCTTCTGCTCTATTTCTGAGGCCGTTCAAAAGTATCCAGATCTTGTTAAGAAACACTTGGGTTCTGTCGTTCCGTACACGGACAACTACTATGCGGCTTTAAATGCGGCGGTCTTTACGGATGGCTCTTTCTGCTACATCCCCAAGGGGGTTCGTTGTCCAATTGATCTTTCCACCTACTTCCGTATTAACGCCAAAGACACTGGACAGTTTGAGCGCACTCTTTTGGTTTGCGATGAGGGTGGTTACGTGAACTATCTTGAGGGATGTACGGCGCCTCAGCGAGATGAAAATCAACTTCATGCCGCTGTGGTTGAGTTGATCGCCTTTGATAATGCAGAAATTAAATATTCGACAGTGCAAAACTGGTACACCGGCGACAAAGAGGGCCGTGGCGGCATTTATAACTTCGTAACCAAGCGTGGAAAAGCCGCCGGCAAGAACTCGAAGATTTCATGGACTCAGGTAGAGTCAGGCTCTGCAATCACCTGGAAGTATCCTTCTTGCATCTTGCAAGGAGAGGGGTCTGAGGGAGCGTTTTACTCAGTGGCACTCACGCATGATCTGATGCAAGCCGATACCGGAACCAAGATGATCCATATCGGTAAAAACACGAAGAGCACCATCATTTCCAAAGGGATTTCGACAGATCGATCTTCCAATGCGTATCGTGGTCAGGTGAAGATCATGCCTTCGGCAGAGAATGCGCGAAACTACTCGCAGTGTGATTCGATGTTGGTCGGTGATCAGTGCAGTGCCAGCACCTTCCCTTATATTGAAGTGAAAAATAAAACCGCAACGATTGAACACGAAGCGACCACTTCGCGGATCAGCGAAGATCAAATCTTCTATTTGCAGTCGCGCGGTTTGGATATGGAAAAAACAATTTCGATGCTGGTGAACGGATTCTGCAAAGAAGTCTTTAAAGAACTTCCTTTGGAGTTTTCCGTTGAGGCAGTGAAGTTGATTGAAATGAAATTAGAAAACTCTGTGGGTTAGTGTCTTAAAGACAGTCAAAGGTAAAGAAAATGTTAGAAATTAAAAATCTCCATGCGCGTGTTGAAGAAAAAGAAATTCTTAAGGGTTTAAACCTGACTGTGAAGGCGGGGGAAGTTCATGCCATCATGGGGCCGAATGGCTCTGGCAAGTCGACGCTTTCAAAGGTTTTGGCAGGACATCCGGCCTATCAAGTCACCGGCGGAGAAGTAAATTATGAAATCAACTTCCACATGCAAAATCTTTTGGAGCTGGAGCCGGATCAACGCGCCAAAGAAGGCATCTTCTTGGCATTCCAATATCCTATTGAGGTTCCGGGTGTTTCTAACTTCACCTTCTTGCACACGGCATTTAATTCGATCTTACAGCATCAAGGTTCTGAGCCGATGCCTGAAGGGGAATTTCGCGAGTTTCTTACTCAGAAGTTAAAGCTGGTCAGCATGAAGCCGGAATACTTGGATCGCCCGGTAAATACGGGTTTTTCGGGCGGAGAAAAAAAGAAGAATGAAATTTTGCAGATGGCGGTTTTGTCTCCACGCTTGGCTCTTCTTGATGAAACGGACTCGGGTTTGGATATCGACGCGCTTCGTGTGGTGTCAGAAGGTGTCAATAAACTTCGTCGTAAAGACAACGCCATCATCTTGGTGACTCACTATCAAAGACTTTTGGATTACATTAAGCCGGACTTTGTCCACGTTTTGGTGAATGGAAAAATTGTTGAAACAGGTGATAGCTCTTTGGCCTTGAAGCTAGAAGAAAAAGGCTATGACTGGTTGGAGAAGTAAATCATGAACCTACTTTCAACCTACGAGAGATTCAGTCAAGCTTATCCTGCCGAGGGGGCCCTGGCCTCTTTCCGACAGGCGGGTTATGACTATGCCCTTAATAAGGGTCTTCCGACCCGTAAAGATGAAGAGTGGCACTACACCAGCGTGAAGGTATTGAGTGAAGTGAACTTCATGCCCAGTGCTTTTAACCCGGTTGAGCCTAATCACGATACGATTCTTGAGATTAAAAAACGTTTGAACCCGGCTTTTACGAATGTGGTGTTCTTTAATGGCGTTCTTAATAAAACGCTTTCTGAAGAGCTGCCCACGGGATTTTCTTTGCGGGAACTTTCTGAATATCCGAATCATTTTGACGATGCTTTTGATGCTCTGAATGGGGCCTATTTGGCCAAACCCTTTGCTCTTTCTTTGGCGAAAGAGACCTCTGTGGAAAAACCTGTGAATTTCATCTTTTTCACGTCTGTGGAGGGGGGGCCTGCATTGATGGTGCATCCTCGTCTGTACGTCGAGGTGGGCGCACGCTCTTCAGTGAAATTCATGGAAAGTTACTATGGCAAAGCTGGAGTTTCTTATTTTGTGAATTCCGTATTAGATCTTCATGTCGGCGAAAGCGCCAAGGTCACGTACGTGCGTGTTCAGGGTGACAATGAGAGCGCCATCAATATTGGTCGCACTCGTTTGTGTGTAGAAAAAAATGCCAACTTGGAAAGTCTGGCTTTTGCCACGGGTGCAGGTTTGTCCCGCCATACTTTGGAAGTTGTTTTGAAAGGACCGGGATCGAACTCCGAGATTCTGGGTGTTTACGCCGTTCAGGGGTCTCAACACGTTGACAACACGTCTTTGATTGATCATGCGGTGGGTGAATGCAACACCAATCAGTTGTACAAAGGGATTCTGGATGGCGAATCGCGCGCCGTCTTCTGTGGCAAGGTGTTGATTCAAAAGGGCGCTCAGAAGGCGAACTCAGCTCAACTCAATAACAACCTTATTTTAAGTTCCAAGGCCGAAGCCGATAGCAAGCCCAGTCTTGAGATCTACGCGGACGACGTAAAGGCGGCTCATGGATCTACTGTGGGGCAACTGAATCGTGAAGAGCTTTTTTATCTTCAATCTCGTGCGATTCCTAAAGAAAAGGCCATCCCGATGTTGAGCTATGGATTCCTTTCTGAAGTGATTTATAAAATTTCTGACGAGAACATTCAAAAATGGTTGTCTCGCCAATTGGACGAGGCGTTCAGCCGTTTGAGTCTGAATCGGTAAGGGTGTATGAGCGAATTAGAAAGTCTCTTTTCCTCTGTACGTAACGAGTTTCCGGCTTTGAGCCAAAAGGTTCACGGTAAAACATTGCGCTATCTTGATAGCGCGGCCACAACCTTAAAACCCAAGGCCGTGGTGGATCGCATTTCTCATTTTTATTCTTATGAGACTTCCAATGTACACCGAGGGGCCCACTATCTTGGCGACGTGGCGACACAGGCCTTCGAAGCCGCTCGTCAAAAAGTGGCGGAATTTCTGCACGCCAAACAAATCGAAGAAATTGTTTTTGTTCGCGGCACCACAGAGGGTGTCAATTTGGTCGCTCATTCTTGGGGTCTGACAAATTTGAAAGCGGGCGATGAGATTCTGATCACCGAGATGGAGCATCACGGAAATATCGTCCCTTGGCAGATGGTGGCTGAGAAAGTCGGGGCGCAAGTTCTTGCGGCTAAAATTCTCGACAATGGCGAATTGGATTTAGAAGACTTCAAAAAGAAGTTGTCTGCAAAGACAAAAATGGTGGCCTTCACGGCGTGTTCCAATGTCTTAGGCACCAACAATGATATGGCCTTGCTGACGAAGTTAGCTCATGAGGTGGGAGCCAAAGTTCTGATTGATGGTGCACAGATTGTTTCTCAGTCTCCCGTTGATGTGCAAAAGATCGACTGTGATTTCTTTGTTTTTTCGGCTCATAAACTTTTTGGTCCTTTCGGATTTGGTGTTTTGTACGGAAAAAAAGAGATCTTGGATCAAATGCCTCCTTATCAAGGGGGCGGAAGTATGATTGCCAAGGTGACAGTGGAAAAAACCACTTTCAATGAGGTGCCATTTCGATTCGAAGCTGGAACTCCCCATGTGGAAGGGGCTATCGGTCTTCACGCGGCTATTGATTTCATGGAAAAAATCGGATTTGAAAAGATTCACGCCTATGAAATGGAGCTGCTTAAGGAGGCCACGACGAAACTGGAGATGATTCCAGATTTGAAAATATTTGGAACTGCGTCCAACAAAGGGCCTATTATCTCTTTTAACTTAAAAGGAACTCACCATTCGGACGTCGGTCAGATCCTGGATCAAGAAGGAGTTGCCGTTCGTGCGGGTCACCACTGCACTCAGCCGTTGATGGCCAGACTGGGAATTCCTGGCACCGTACGGGCTTCTTTTTCAGTGTATAATAATCGTGAAGATATTGATGCGTTAGTAAAAGCCGTGGCCAAAGCCCGGGAGATGTTGTTATGAGCACTCAAGATGTTCTAATCAGAATTCAAGCAACCCCCAACCCCAATGCATGGAAGTTTGTCTTGGATCGCCCCGTTTTAACTGAAGGCAAGGCGACCTATGCAGATGCCAAAGAAGCCGAACAAAGTCTTTTGGCATCGTCGCTTTTTCAGGTGGAGGGTGTTCGTCAGGTTCACTTTTTCCAAAACGTCATTACCATCACTCACAATTTTGATGCGGATCCTGAAGAGATTCAAAAAAACGTGTGTTCAGTGATTCAAACCAGAATGCCAGCTCACAATCCTAATGTGACTCGTGTCGATGAAAAGAAAATGCGTCGAGCTAGTCAGCCTCCTGAAGTTCAAAGGATCGAAGAGATTTTGGATGAAACGGTTCGTCCGGGTCTTCAGGGCGATGGTGGTGACTTGGATATCGTGAAGTATGAAGACAATAGACTTTATGTATTCTATCAAGGGGCGTGCGGAACTTGCCCTAGTGCCACATCCGGAACCTTGATGGCGATTGAAGGGATTTTGAGAGACCAATTCAATCCCGAGATTGAAGTCATTCCCGTTTAATTAGAACTACTGGCCACGATCAGACTTCGAAGTGCCCAGTTGCGCTTCGGCTGCCTGGCGCATCTCGGGGGCGACAGCCTCCCAGGTGTCTTCCGGGCGGCTGGCAACCACGGCGGAATTCCCCAAAACTTCGGCACCCTTCTTTCCAGACGCTTGCAAAGAAATCAGTCTTTGTTTTTCTTTATTAAAACCGCTGACGGTGATTTTGACCTCGACGATCTGTCCATTTTTTACGTTTGAAAAACTGTCGCTGACTTGTCCATCAACGACTTGTACGTCCTCGGGTAAACTCCAGGAATAGGAGAGATCCCCTTGCAGCTCTTGATTCACTAGGATCCGCCCTGTGAGAGTCACCTCATCAGAGCCAGCTTCTGGAATCGACTCGGGCGAAGTGATTTCGACCTTTAATAGGGCGAGATGTTTTCCCAAAGGTGTGGGCATCCAAATTTTTTTATCACCAACGGAGGAAGGGTGTCTTTGGGCCTTCGCCTTGTCTTTAACATAGGCGGCACCTGAAATTCCGATGATAAGACCGAAGAGGATTACGGTCAGGGTCGTTCTGTTCCGCATAGTTGAGTTCCATCCTTTTTAATGGTGTAGCTGGCGGTTCCTGATTGAGAGCTTTTGCCGTACATATTTATTTTTACATTCAACATATAGAATCCAGCGGGCAAACCGCCGAGATTGATTTGTTCGCTGGTGCCGCCGACGGTGCGACTGTACTTAGCGATATAGGGCGAAGATTTTCCCGCGTACCAATAAGAGTCTTCGAAGTAGACATAAGTTCCATAGTAAAGAATTAAATCCAAATCCATCGCAGTTCCGGTGGTAGAGTAATCCAAACGAAGAGTCGAGTTCGCGCCATTGTGATAGTAAAGATAAAAATCGTTATTCATTTGCAGATCCGAACGAACGATAGGGTCGTCCGCCGACATCCCTTTTTCCTGAGCACTGTTTGTAAATGTCACAGCACTGCACGTGGCCGGCGTTAGATAGTAGGCATAGTCCTTGGTGCCGACAGTTTGTCGCTCTTCGGTCAGGATGTTTGTCCACTCTGTTCCGCTAACTCCGTTTTGAGTGAGAAGCCAGTGGAAAAGGCCTGCATTAGGAATGGGATAGGTCGCTTTATTGGGAAAGCTATAGGGAAGGGGGACGCTATGATTGTAGCCATTGGTGTCTTCACCCGCGAAAACTTTCC
>JAHRXB010000274.1 GCA_019104905.1 Bdellovibrio sp. | reverse complement strand
GGGGAGAGCTTTTATCAGGTAGATATCAACTACCGAAATCAATCCACATTGACTTTTTCAGTGAACCATAAAAACCTAGAGAAGATAAAGTCGGAAATAGCCAAGTTCCGGAGAAAGATTAACGGCCTTTCTCAGAAAGATTTGGAGCATCATGATAGCGTTTACAACATCACCATCTCTCTTTATCCGCTTACGAAGATTGATCAAAAAATCGCTGACCCTTATGGGGTTTCTTCTTCCTCTTCTCGGTCCCGTCGGCGCACTCGCTAGTCCAATCAACGAAGGGCAGGAGACTCATTGTGGGGACCCTCGCATCGCTGAATTTTTTGATATTGCGCAAGCTCTAGGTGCGAAGATTCAAAATACGCCGGATTCCGTTTTTCCGATGGACGGCTTTAAGGCAATTTATTCTCAAAAGCTACGCGAGGTCGTGGTGACAGTTGAAGAGAAGGTGTTCTATGAGGGGAAGGAATATACAGCTATTAACTTCCCCAAAATGAATCCTCCGCAAATTGTCATTTCCAGATCATTGTGGCAGTACTCAGTTAAAGAGTATGCGAAGTATGAGCTCCTGGTTTTACATGAGCTTCTTCCTGTGCTGGGGCTAATTGATGATGGATTTGTTTATTCCATCGAGTTGCAGAAAGATATTAACGCCTTTCAAACAATGAACATTTCAAAACTGGTTGAAACATACGCAGTTCAAAACCAAAAGGGGGCGAAGATCGCATTCGATTATGTGAGTGGCCCCTTCAGTATGGACATCAAAAATGCCACCAAGCCCTTTGCAACTCTCTCTAAGAAGCTGGTGACACTGCCTGCGGGGGAGTGGAGTCGAGATCTGCTCTTTTTAGGTTTGGAATTATTAGAAAATGTGGATCCCAATATTCATCGGGCGAATTTAAACTTGGCGTGTGCGGGCAAAGAGCTAGAACAGAGCCGAAATCCCGATGCGAAGACTCTGGTGATGGCCTTAAAACGTTGGGGAATGAGCAGCTTTCAGTTCTGCCCCCTCTAAACTGTGTCAAAATTTCTAAATTAAACAGTATAAGGGCCTGAGCGTCTACCCGAGGCCTCCCTTGTTATTGAGAATATGTCTGTTGGACATCAATAACAGGAGGTTTTTGATGACGTTGCAGCTTATTCAGAAGGGCAATGAAGAGGATAAAGATGATTCTTCAGGAGTCAGCCCTTTTCCCAAGGAAGAGGGAGAAAGAACTGAGCATAAGACGTCGCATCCTGGAGGGGACGACGAGAAGATCTCAAACACTCGACAAAAGAAGAAGAGAACGAAAGTCACGGATTTGATTTATATCTAAAGTTATCGTGCCTGTTATGTCCATGGCCGAACTCGGTCCCCCATTCATGGGTGGACGTCGGCGACATTCATATAAATTTAGCAAATAAGCCTCCTGGAACTAGAAGATCTTGAGTGGTCGTGTCATATACAGCACCGTCCTGGTGGCATCGCAAATGCATTCAAGCAAAGGAAAAAGGAGATTTCTATGTCTAAATCTTTGAAAGTGTCTATCTTTGCCTTGATGAACCTTTTGGCTTCTTTTGCTGTTGCCGGAACAAACACTCCAAACATTTCAGTTGTTTGTAGGGCTACGGAGCAAAGTCGTCAGGCTCACGAGGAACTCGATCTGGAATCTCTTACGATTCGGCTCGGAGCTACCTTTGGAGCTTCGTCTCCAGTGGTTTTGCTGACCAGATCTGTGCAGGGAATGGAGACGGACATTGTTTCGCTCGACTCTGTTGAGATCCAGAAAAATCACGACTCTTCGTTGAAGGCGTTAGTGATGAAGTCCCGTGAGGGGCGCAATGAAACAACCTTTGTTTTCGATGCGCAAAGCTCAAGCCTTAAAATGGAGTCTTTGTACAGTGGATCGAGTGAGCCTTTGGTTTTGTCTTGTATGAGGTCCCAATAAAATCAGAAACAATAAACAATGGAGAATAAAATGTTTAAAAGTGCAAAAATGTCACTTGTTCTATTTGTGACTTTTTTATCATCGGCTGTGTTTGCAGCCAACGATCAATTGGTTCGCTGTACTTCTGCTGAAAAAGACGTGAAGTTGACCCTTCAAGTCTCTAATAGCGGAGTTGTAAAAAAGGTGGCCTTGATCGTAAATGGAAAAGGTCAGTTTAAAAAGGTCAAAGCTTTGCAGGGTGGTTCAAACCCAGAGCAAATCTTTAACTACGGTGAAACTGAAACCTATATGACTGAGGATCTGATGGCTCTTGAGGTATCAAGAATTCACGGACTTAACGATATTCAGTTTGTTACGGTTCTTGGCCTGGCTCCAGCAGGAGGCTCCGTAACCTTTGCTCCTCTTTACGATTTCGAATGTCGTAAATAATCCCCTGCGGCCTTCTCAAGTGTAGAAGGCCGCTTGTTTTGTCTTATTTTAAAACTACGAATAGATCGTGGACACGATGGACATACCGAAGGGATGTTCCACTTGTTATAGATATCTCCAAGTTATTCCGAAAAGTTAACAGGTTCGTTTTTTGGAAGTCCGCAACTTTGGAGTTCAAGGTGAAGTCTAAGATAATTCTATTTCTTTGCTTTCTATTTTCTACGAATATTTATGCTCTAAATAATCGCCATAATTTTATTTATCAGGGGCGGATTGTAAAGCCTGATGGACAAACCCTTTCAGACGCGTCCGTGGTTTTTAATATCAAAATTAAGAGCCCGGATGGTTCTTGTCTGGTTTACGAAGAAGCTCATACGACCGCTGTTGGTGATGGCTTTTTTTCCTTGAACATTGGTGAGGGAACGCGACTTGATGGTGGAAGTGCCTCTTTTAGTCAGGCCTTTATGTCGGGAATCAACTTTCCTTCTTGTGGATATACCACGGGTGCCAGTGATGATCGTCTTTTGAGTGTTAGTTTCACAGTGGCGGGGGAAACGGTTGATCTAGGCTCTCAAAAAGTGAAATCGGTTCCTTACTCTTTGGAATCTTACAATTCACAGTTCGCCGGAGCCGCCGCAAAGATTGGAAATACTGTTTCGACAGATGTGCTCACGGTGGATGGGGCGACGGCCGCCAATGTGTCGACTTCGCGAAATCTGTCGATCTCCTCATTCCAAAAGCTGGTGGATTTTTTAAATGGAACCAGTGTTTCTCAAAATCCCATTGGTTTGGGGGCGTATACAACGGCGCAAGAAGGCTCCGCAACTTTCCAGGCGGGACAGATCTGGTACAACTCGAGCACCAATGAGGTGAAGTACTACACCGGGACCGAAGTTCGCAGCATTAATTTCTCTGGGCCCAGTGGTGGAAGTGGTAACTACATTACAACGTTGACCGGTGATGTCACCTCTTCGGGGTTTAGTTCTGGCAGTGTGACGACCACGATTGCTGATGGTGCTGTGAGTGCCTTGTCGAAAGTTGTGGCCACTCCTGGATCTGCAGGTACGAATCGGATTCTGGCGACGGACTCGGTCACAGGTACGACAATCAAGGATTTCTACTGCAGCACCGTGGGCCATGTCTTGAAGTGGACTGGCACCAATGGTTTTGGCTGTTCCGCTGTGACCAGTGCTGAGATTTCGGATGCAACAAGCAATAACACGGCAAGCACGGTGGTAAAGCGTGATGTGAGTGGGAACTTCAGTGCGGGAACTATCACGGCTGATGTTGTGGGGAATGTGTCAAACTCTGGAGCTCTCACAATATCTGCGGGGGGAGCAAACACCAATGTGACGTTGGTTCCGCAGGGCACGGGTGTTGTCAGCGTTTCAAGTAAAAGAATTGCCAACGTCGCGACGCCCACGGCGTCTTCAGATGCGGCGACGAAGGCTTATGTTGATGCAGCATCAAGTGGCGGGATTACCTTTATGGGGTTCACCTCATCGGCGTACAATGGGAACTTAATTGGTTCCGCGGGGGTTGCCACAGGCGGACATGCTCTTTGTAATGCCGCTTACTCCGGCAGCCACTGGGCGAGTTGGGAAGAAATACAACAGATCGGTGCAGCTTATCCGGCTACATATACGGTGTGGGTCCGCGATGCTATCGCGTCGGCCTTTGTAAGCGGTGGAATTACCTACGTGGGAAAGGACGGTTCCGAGCATAATACCGGAGGCTCATGGAGCGGCTCCAGTTGCTACTCTTGGACGAATACAGCCAGTACCAATCGAGGGACGATATACTCCACAAGTGGTCAGATCGGGATGGGCACGTGTAATGATCCTTACCGCTTAGCCTGCGTGAAGTAGGATGAAAAAGGGCCTCAGTCGCAGACCTTGGTGCCATGGACATCAAGGACATTGGTGATAAATACACTCTGTGCTTCAACAAGCCTATGACTAACTGAAAGTTTCATTCACCATGGAAATATGAGTAAAATATCACTTCTGTTTTTGTTTGTCATTCTTGGCTGTCAGACATCTCCCCCAAAAAGTCACGAAGACCATTTAAAAAAACTTTCTTCACTGGGTTTCATTCAAAATCCTTTTTTTAAAAAAGAGGAAGTGTCTCGTCGAGAACCATCGGGAAACCGATGGGCATCCTTGGCGACGTTACCCAATGTAAGCCCCAGCTCAACGACACCGACCCAAACAAAGTTTTTTCTGGGAGTTTCCGGTAACGGCGGACAGTGTTACGACCAAATTGGAAGAGTATCGTCTTCGGATCATTTGCTTATTAGTGGCGCTATCGAGCCCCAGGCTTCTGATGTCGGACGTGAGGCAGATGTTTTCATCGTCGTCGTCCTTCAGGGGGCGACGAGCTTTATGCGCGTAGGTGACGGGTGGGAGATATGGGACGGGCATGCAGAAAGTCTTAAACCCATCGGGCGGAAAGCATTGGCGAGCAGAGAAGAAACGGTTTTATTTGAAAAGCCTCCCTCTGATATTATCGCGGATATGCAGGGGCATTTCTATATTTATGTCGGATATCGTCTGGTCAACCAGCAAGATATTTTATTCGCCGGCACTGAGATGTATTACGTGAGGTAATAACGATGAAGAAATTGTGTGCGCTGGTTTGTGGTACGTTTTTGATCTCTTGCGGGGCCCTTGCTTCGACGGAAATTCTAGTTAAATTTAAGCAGGCAGGAACCGCAGCCTCTTTGGTTCGCAGTAAGAAGCTAAATGGTTTTGCATCTTCCTTGGCGGTCAGTCAGCTTCAGTTGCAAGCGGTAAGGCAATTTGTTCCCAAGGACGGACGCTATGTAAAGCTAACTGTCGCCAATGAGAATGAGGCGAAGACGTTGTTGAAAGAGCTGCGTACAAGAAAAGACGTTTTGAGTGCTGGATTGAATAAACAGTATCAGCTAACGCAGGCGAGTGGAAAGAACTGTTGTACTTCTGAGGCGTTGGCAACAGATCCCTTGTTTTCTCAACAGTGGGCACTGAGAAATATGGGAGTCGACGGAAAGCTGGGGGCAGATATCGACATTGCTCGGGCTTGGAAGATTCAAACGGGATCTAAAAATGTAGTGGTGGCTATCATTGATTCGGGAATGGATCTGAACAACCCTGATCTCACAGGCAATGTGTGGCGCAATTCTCGGGAATCCGTGGACGGTGTTGATAATGATGGTAATGGATATAATGACGATATCTACGGTTGGAATTTCTTGAATAATGACGGCAATGTGCAGGATGAACGAAGTCACGGTTCTCATGTGGCCGGGATTATTGGCGCTGTCGGAAATGATGGACGAGGAATCGCTGGAATCAACTGGCAAGTTTCTCTTATGCCACTGAAGGTTTTTGGAGCGACAGGCGGAGCTTACGAAGAGCATATTATTCAAGCGTTGAGATATGCTCAAGCCAATGGAGCGCATATTATTAATGCTTCTTTTGCATATTCAACCAAAGGTGTGATTGAGCCTGGTGAGTATGATGTTCTACGAGATGCAATTAATGACTTGGAGTCGAGTGGAATTCTGTTTGTAAGCTCAGCGGGGAATGACGGTTTGAGTTTGGATACGACACCTGCATACCCTGCCAATTACGCCCTTTCTCATCAGATAACAGTCGCTTCGACGGACTCTCATGATGTTATCTCTGGTTTCTCGAATTATAGTGCGACCTTTGCCGACATTGCGGCTCCGGGAAGTGCGATCTTGAGTGCATTGTTGGGAAATGACTATAAAGTACAGGATGGAACCTCTATGGCAGCGCCGATGGTCTCTGGGGTGGCTGCCTTGTTGAAAGCTGAGAATCCAACCTGGCAGGCAACGCAGATCAAAGAAGCGATCTTAAGGGGACGAGATTATGTACCAAGCTTGGCAACGAAAGTGAAAACTCAGGGCAGACTCAATGCCTACAATTCATTGCGTGGGATTTATCGGACGGCACCGCCAGAGCCGACGAATTGGGTGCGCCAAAGTCTGCCGGAGGTGATCGAAACGCTTCACCCTGTTCCTTTTGCCTATGAGAAGGCCTTTGAAGTTTACGGTCCTGCCGATGCTAAAGCGATGCGAATCATTTTTGATCAGATCGAGGACTCGTGCCGCTATTGTGCCGTCGAGATATATGACAAAACGGGGACCATGGTAGTTTCCACTTCCCAAACTCCGGGGGTTCGATACAATGAGACCAGTCGCTACGTCTTCGGCAATTATATGAAGATTGTCTATAAGACGGTTTTGACCCCTGGGGCTTATGGATTTAAAGCCTCGTACTTCGAGTATTCAAGGTAGAAAGATGAACCTATTTCTTACATATCTCTTTGCAGCAAGTTGTGGCCTGCACGTGAAGTCCTTCACTGTGCGCGGGGACTCGATGAGTCCATTGTTGAAGTCGGCGCAAGAGATTCGGGTGAGTCTTGATTACTACAAGTGCCATCGGCCTGTGGTCGGAGATATTGTAATCATAAAGATTACAGATGATAGAAATGAGATCGTCAAAAAGGTCGTGGGTGGACCTGGTGACTTCTTTGAATATCGCAATCGGAATATCTATATTAACAAAAAGCTTTTGAAGAACAGTCAGGGGCAGGCCTACGCTTTGGATTCAAAAATGCTCGAGCTGTATGCGAAATCCTATCCAACTCTTCCCAAAGACACCTATCTCGTGATGGGGGATAACATTAGCGGCACGCTCGATTCGTCTAAATTTGGGATGATCGATATTCGTCAGATTACAGGAAAGGTATTATTCAAGTCCCCTCAGAATTAGACACGAGGGACACGTGATTCAATATGTGAATGTATATTAGGTCCAGAGCGGTCTGTTCCGATATGTTCACAATGGTGGATTTTCTTTTTAAAGCTTCTCTGATTCTTTTTTTAGCTGGATGTTCGCTTGATGCGAATATTCTCGCCTCACGGGAGGGGTTGACTACCAATGGTCCTCAAGACCCGAACGGACATGAAGGACCAACGTCAGATTCACCGGCCCTTCGTGGTACTTCCGCAGGTGCGATTGCAATCCGAGAAGTTCCGAGTGTTCACGGTGGAAGCTGGAAAGTGAGCTCTTCTGCCGGAGACTGGACCCAAGGAATTCGTCATAAGAAAAATGGGTGGACAGTCTATACATCCCTACAAGGTAATCTAATGTCCTTCTAGTCCCCCCTGCAGCACCTCCACTCTGGCGGTGTATTTTGTTTAAATACTCCTCAAATTCACATCTTACAGCTCATGGGCGACCATATATCCTCCGATCCGGATGACAAATCAGTAATGTCATTGTGAGGTATATATGGAAGCAGTACGTGTGTGGTTGCGGGGTGTTCGACTTAAACTTTTGGTTCTGATTCTAATTCCCAGCACTCTCTTTGTTCTTCTGAGTCTGACGGCGATCTGGGCTTTGCGATCACAGTTTGCGAATAGTCAAAGCATGGCCAAAGAGTTGTTTCCCAAAAACCAGATCATCATGAATATCCGAGTTCATGGAAATGCTATGATGAGATTTCTTTGGACGGCGGAGGCCTCAACGGACAATACGACAATTCGCAAAGAAAAGATTGAGGACGTACGAAAGCGATTTGCGATTTTAAATAAGCTCTCCGCGGACTTCGAAGCGAAGTTTCTTAGCGACGATATGAAGGAGAAATTCCCGATAGTAAAAAAAGAACTCGAGACTCTTGAAAGGCCACTGAATGAAACCTTGGCGCTGTTGGAATCCAATAGCGAAGAAGGAAACTTGAAAGCGCGAAAGATAATGCTGGAGATTTTGGTTCCTCATGTGCAGACCATGATCCAAGCGGCGATGGACTCTAGTGACATCATCGAAGCGCACATGGCCGAAGAAGTGAATGAGGCTGAAAGTGTGGCCAATTTAGGAGAGCGCATCGTAATTGCTCTAAGTTTGACTGGAATTCTAGGAATTATTCTGATCGGTATTTGGATGGGGCAGGCATTGGCCTTGTCGTTGACCCGAGTTTTACAGGGGATTGAACAGACAGAGGAGCAAGTTCTGACAGTCAGTCAGCAGTTGGCGGCGGCCAGTCATCAGGTTTCTTCTGGGGCTGTGCAGGCAGCCAGTTCTTTGGAAGAAACAGTGGCATCCGTCGAAGAGCTTTCCAGTATGGTGAAAAACAATGCGGAAAGCGCCTCTACGGCATCGAGCCTCTCAAAGGACAGCCTGAAATCAGGGGAGCATGGAGAAAAAGAAATCAGACACATGATTGAAGTTATGTACGAGATCTCCGCGAGTTCGAAAAAAATCGAAGAGATCATTTCGGTGATTGATGATATCGCTTTTCAGACAAATCTTTTGGCCTTGAATGCTTCGGTTGAAGCGGCCAGAGCTGGCGAGCACGGAAGAGGATTCGCCGTGGTCGCGGAAGCTGTCCGCAGCCTTTCACAACGAAGTGCGGTGGCGGCGAAAGATATCTCGGATCTCATCCGTATGAGCGTGGATAAAATTGGTGATGGCGAAAAGGCCGCGAAAGAAAGTGGTGAACATCTGCAGAAGATCCTTCTTTCAATTAGAAAGATGACAAGTTTGACAGAAGAAATCGCCGCTGCAAGTAAAGAACAGGCCGACGGTATCTCCCAGATTTCCAAGGCCATGAACGAGTTGGATACGTCGGTTCAACAAAATGCCTCGGCCTCTGAAGAGGTGGCCGCCTCTTCCGAAGAGATGACTCAACAGGCGAAACATCTTGATGAGTCTGTACTGGAATTGTCCCATCTGATTATGGGACATGCCGGTTAACAGATGGAATGATGTTTGATTGAACACCTCACTGGGGAATGATTGCATCTTGAGTGAGGTGTCTATGAGATTGAGCAGACGGGTTCTTCTGCATGTGTTGATCTTTTTAGTTCTGGGATGTCAGCAAAAGACTCCAGTTTATCATGACGTTCCTCTGGCTCCGCTCAATATCCATAACTTACGCCAAGAATCCACGATGGTGTTTGACGTGCGATCTACGGAAGAGTCTCAAAGACCACTGTTGCCGGGTGCTACAGCGATGCGATGGGACGATTTTGTGGGGATAAGCCCTCTGGCTATGGCGAAGCTGGTGGAAAAATTGGACGTGAGTTCTGAGAAAACTATTCTTGTCGTAGGGCGTGGTAAGCAGGGAGTGGGAGAAGATGGTTATATCGCCTGGATCTTCGATATCTTTGGAATGCAGAATGTTTATACGTTGTCCTTGGAATTCTATTTAAAAAGTGGATTTAGTGCCATACCATCTGCGGTCAGAAAGCCCGCAGGACATCCGGAGGCTGATCCGAATCTATTCATTGAGGCTGTGGATTTTAGAGCCTATGTAACTCAAACATTGCCACAAAGAGGATGGACGAGCAAAGCACGCAGTCGGGCCTTGGGGGGAGTGCCCTTGGGAGCCTTGTATCCGCCGCCAAAATCTTTTTTCGGTATGAAATTTCCTGAGCTGCAGCACAAGGTGCTTGTCTTAGACGTCAGATCGCAAAAAGAATTTGAAGGATACAATTTAAAAATGGAAAAGGAGGTCAAGGCGCCTCTTCTGCATCTGTCCTGGAGCGAGTTTTTTGATGATCGCGGTTTGCCATCGGCTTCGGTAAATAATCGTTTAGCAGAACTGGGAGTTCATAAGAACTCGATCGTATTTGTTATCAGTGAACGCGGGGTCCGAAGTGGAGCCGTCGCCTATGCCATGAGATCGCTGGGATATCAAAAGGTCGTGAATTATCTGGGGGGCTATCGACAATGGGAACGACAATAGTCCGGTTCTTTCATTAAGATCTCATCCTGAGAAATTCAAACTCATTAATATCGGTCCATATGTGAATCTTTAAATAACATGTCCACGGTGTCCATCTGTTATGTTTTTTTGATATCCCGATAGGTTGTTTATGAAATTGTCGGGGATGTTGTGGAATTTAAAGTCGAAGATCTTGCTGGGCGGACTGATTTCGTCGGCTCTTGTCGTGGCCATCAGCGGTTGTTCGATGGATGCGCAGATTTTAAGTTCGTTGCCTCAAGTTGAATCTGTGGAGCGACGGACTCAACCCGATTTCATTAATGGTGAAACAGTCACGACCTCCAATCACTATCAGATCAGTGGGGCGATCGGCGAGATATCTGAAAATCAGGTGCTGGATAATCACTATGAAATTCAAGGTGTTTTCTATGATAGTGGTGAATAAGGTCCATTGGTTCGTCGCCAAGATTAGTTTCTTGTTGCTGTTTTCGCAGGCTGTGGCTGCGAGCAAAGGAATCTCTTTTCAGGCTTTTATTAAAAGTCCATCGGGTGCTGCTGTCAATGTCACAGGTCTTACCGTCAATGCGAAGATCCTTGCCCCCAATGGTTGCATTCTTCGCGAAGAGAACTTTTCAAATATAGACATCATCAACGGTTATCTAAATGTGATTGTCACGAAAGGAACGGTTGGCGGTGCGGATCAGGGATTAAGTGTTACAAAAATTTTTGACAATACCGCGACAGCGATCACGGGGTTGACCTGTATCAATACAGATGGCTCAGTGAATGGTGCTGTTACAAGTTACACGCCAGCTTCGAATCATGCTAGAAAGCTTCGTATTTCGACGACGATAGGTGCTGATCCAATTGTCGCTGATTTTAACTTAAGATCTGTGCCGTTTGCCGTCAGCGCTGAGACTCTAAATGGCAAAGTTGAGACTGACTTTGTAAGTATTAATGGAACTCAGAATCTCACTCAGACAAATATTGAGAGTATCTTTGGTCGTTTTGCGAAGCTCGATGCGATTTTAAATAACTTTAATTCCGGTGGAACTAGTGCGGGTGTCAACATCACCGGGAATGCCGCGACGGCGACGACCGCAAGTAATGTGACTGGGACTGTCGCCATTGCTAATGGTGGTACTGGAGCAACTAATGCCAGTGCGGCAAGAACCAATCTAGGACTTGGTCCAATTTCTACATTGAGTTTACCGAGTCCCGTCGATGGGACGAAGGTTCTTAAAGGAGATGGAACTTGGGGAACTGTTGCTGGAAGTGGAACTGTCACGGGAATTACAGCGGGAACAGGACTCACGGGGGGAACGATCAATAGCAATGGTACGATTGCCGTGGATGTCGGCACGACAGCCAATAAGATTGTGCAGTTGGACGGAGCCGGAAAGTTGCCCGCAGTGGATGGAAGTGCGTTGACCAATATCACGACGGCGATTGATAGCATCGTCAATGCAACAGCGAAGTATTTTGATTACAGACCCAATAATGTGGCCTGTAATAATGGCGAGATTTTAAAATATTCAACGGGAACGGGCTGGATCTGTTCAACACTTTCAAGTTCGGGAGCTGTCACTAGTGTGAGTGCGGCTCTTACAGCAGGAAATCCAATCACGGTGTCAGGGACTAGCGCAATGGCCGTGGATATTCCGGCCGCAAGTTCGACAGCGAATGGTTATTTGAAATCTTCAGATTGGACAATATTTAATGATAAACAGTCGGGCTCCTCAGAACTCAATGCAATTGCAGGTCTTGCGTTAACAGGAATTGTGCAAAGAACGGGGACTGGTACTTATACGGCTCTGGGAACAACCGCTCCAATTAATGTTACCGGTGGGAATATTGGAATCAGCATTGGAGCAGGTTTGACAACAAGTGCAGGAAGTATCGTTCCCGACTTCGCAACTACAAATACCGCAGGAAAAGTAGTTCAAGCGAATGATGCGAGATTGCCTTCATCGACCTGTGCTGCAGGAAATAAGGTGCGTTGGAATGGCAGTGCATGGGTGTGTGAAGCTGATTACGGAGACCCCTCGGGAAGTTCTGTGATCGGAGTCGCTAACGGCGGAACCGGAACCTCAAATGGATCTATCACAGGCACCGGAGCTTTGACATTTGCAGCGGGTGGAACGAATCAGAATGTAACTCTGACTCCGAGTGGTACTGGATCTACGGTTATCAACGGTTCTGCAACCGTTTCGGGGTCTGTGAATGCGACAAGTATGAAAATAAATAATAACAAAATTGTCGATTCGAATGCCTACTTTTTTCCAGGCACGACAACCGCGAATGAGGGCGATGATTGTTCCGCGATCGGCGCCGGAGCTATTGCTCGAGACAGCAGTGGAAATCTAATGATTTGCAACTAGATTGGGAATATGGCCGAAGGGAATTTAATGAAAGTGAATAGATTCATTCGATCATTAAGATGGAGTGTCATAATTTTTGTCTCTTCGGGGGCAAGTTTGTCCATGGCTGTTACTTGGAAAAAATTGAGTGGAAGCTCGTCAGGCTCTGGTGGATACACCTATTTTACTTCAAATAGTTCATGGGTTGCGCCCGCAGGAGT
>JAHRXB010000263.1 GCA_019104905.1 Bdellovibrio sp. | reverse complement strand
AGCGGCTCAGACTTAAGCGATAAAAAAGATTGGGGTTTTCCAAAGATTGAACCCGAGACATGTAGGTAAAAGGAAGAGCCGCTTCTTCAGAAAGAAACTGAACTCCACCCATCGCCGCAGGATAGGAACCTGGAACATCCTCAACAGCGCTATAAATGCGGTTTTGCCACATCTTGTTTTCAAGTGGGTTTAAAGCGCTGAGATCAGTTCCTTGAGCCGCCAAAGCCGCTGCCTGCCCCACATCTAAAGGAGCCCCGGAACTATTCACTAAATCTGACGACGGCTTTTTAATAGCCTTCAAAGGCAATGAAACACTCTCGGCACTCGCAATAGAGAGCATCATCAGACAAATTGCACAGACAATTACTATTCTCAGGGACATTCAATAAACCCCTTTCAGGGCAGTGCCAAAAAGACCCACTTCTCGAGTTCCGCCTCGGATTCAGCAAAGAGCAGGCCAAAAAATGTCATCCAATTCCCAAATAGCTCTTCCCTAAAATCGTTCTCACGCAAAAAGACCGCCTATTTCCTGCGGTCTTTGGTATTTATTATAGGACTGCTGTTCCTATCGACACATAGAGCGGTAGAACGCCAACATAGCCTGCTCAAGACTTTCCCGCTCTTCTTCATCCACTATGTAAACGCCCAAGGCTTTGCTTCCCTCGACGCCTTCAAAGAAACCCATTACATCGGGAGAATAGAAATGATCAACGCGTGTAGAGAAATACACGATCTGATCTTTGTAAGGCGAATTCGAATCATAGACTGTGAACTCAATAAGATCTTTGGTAGCTCGCTGATAGGACTTGACCATAACCACGTGCTGAGTGGTGCGGTTGAAACGAAGATTGATTAAGGTCAGACGTTTCCCGTCAAGATTTCGCATTAACTGCTCAACTGTTTCGCGATTCTTTTCTTCGGAGCGAACGCCGTTCCCTATTCCCATACCGATATTTCCAGCGCGGAAAAAGTGGTTGGCTTGATTCACTTCGATATCACTCTTAAAATTACGAATCACCGTCTGACCATTCAGTTCTTGAGTGTATCCCCGCATGAGGCGATTCCACAGTCCTCGGTCCCCACTGTAGCTACTGTCATTGAGGTTGGACTCTTCCACCGCAAATACGTTAAAGTTTTTCAGTTTTTTGGAGTAATAAGGCTCCGTTTTGTTGTCGTGATCGTATTCATTGTAGCCTGGGTTTTCTTCAAGGGTCTCGCGGCGAACCATATCTAGCAGCATCGGAACTCTTTTTTCCATGCGCTGACTGCTGGATGTGTTGTAGCGGGCCAAATAAGAAACCATACGCTGAGTGCTGGCCAGGCCCCAGCAGCCGGCCAGAGGAACCAATCCACTGCGAAAGGACCAATTACGGATAGGCATATTACGTCTTTGCTCAAAGGCGTCATCTCGGATGGCTCGATAGATACTGTCGACACTTAAATTTTGACAGCTTAAGTTCTGTACCAAAGAATCATTCACGATACGCGCATTCTTCGCGCTCTGGGCATAAGCTTTTTCCGCCGTCACCACAAAAGACGATATAAGACCCACCACAAAGATTAAGAAAAGTACAAGAGCTCGCATCTGACGTCCTTTCTTTCACAACGTCGAACGCTAAAGCAATTCACAATCCATGGTCTTTGGGTGTTTAAAAGCTTTTCAGCTGTCAAAGAGTTTTACAGTGACTAAAATGGCAGGACTTTGTCACTTCTGTAGCTTTTGAAATTCAGGAAGAAGAATATCTTCTTCCCGACGCATTCTCGTCTTCAACTGGAAAACCAAACGCCCCCAATCTTTGGCAAACTCCAAGGCAGTCCCCCCCTTTTCAAAACGATCGAAAAAGGCAAGCACCTCGGCGGAAATCTTATCCATCTCATTAGCAAACATATTCAACTTGCTCTTCAGTGCAGGATCCAGTTCCGCAGCCTTCTTTAGCGCAGGATAAAAATACTGATCCTCTTTTTTGAGATGATCCAAGAAGGCTTTCTTAAGGGTCAATAGCTTCTTCTGCTCCTCAGGCCCCAGGCTCTTGATGCTCTCCAAGAAATTAACAAAGGCAACGTGATCATTTTTTAGGTCATTGATAGTATTTGACATAATACCCCCCACTCCAAGTGTAGGAAGGAAAGAGTTGTCTTTCCTTGATGAGGGTCAATTTTGCAGAGTAATTAAAATAAAAAAACCCCTTATCGCAATAAGGGGCCAACAAACACTTAATATTCCCGATCTAAGCCAAAAACTAGAAGTTAATTCCCAATCCCACCGTTCCATAGAACGTGTTGAGCTCTGCTTTCTGATTTAAAGCCGCATCGGTAAATCCATAACGTTTCATACCGAAGCCAGCTTCTCCAAAGTAGCGTTCAGACCAAAGAACTTTACCGTGAAAGTTCAGCGACATAGAAGACTGCAAAGTCACATTCGCATCCATCGAGCTGGTATAGTAGATGAATTCCATGTCCACCCATTTTGGGTATCTCATAAGAGGTACGATATTGAAAAGATCGTCAAACACCTTCGGCATTGAACGAGCCCAGAACGCCCCCACTCCTAACATAGGAGCCTTCAGTTGATCAAAGGTCACGCTTTGATAGGAGAGCATCCCCCCCACGGACTCATCGCGCCCCCACAAACCAGGAGTGGCACGATACTTCATGTCCACCGTCAGCACACTGAGGGGAGCCGTATTCCCCGCCTCATCAACTTTAAGCTGATTAAAGGATTGGAAGAATTTAGCACTCACACCCCATCTCTGGCGAGACATCCAATAGTTCGTCCAACCAAAAAGATCTTCAAACCATTGGTTATAGGCGATTTCCCCCATCACAATAAATTCACCCGAAGCTTGAACTCCGGTGAAACGCCCTGAGACCTCGCGAGGAAACCCCTTGTAGATCTCGTAATAAGACTTATACGTTTTACCGTTGAAATTAACATTCAGGTAAGAACGATTGATTTTACCACGTTCCGTCGCTTTAAAGTTCCACACAAAAGATGCCGGATCCTGAGCATTGACCTCAACAGAGTTTTGCTCTGAACTGATCTCTGCCACAGGTTGCTTTCGCCCCTCAAGCTTGATGCCATCAATGTAGGTTCCTGTCGGAGTCCGTTTACTAAGATAAACACGTGACTGAGTTCGAGGGATCTCTGAAAGCTCAAATCTTTGTTTAAAAACGCCACCGCCTTGACCGGGAAGATAGACCTTAGGATCATCACGACGAATCGCCATCGCCCAAAACTTACGAGGATCGCCGATTGTTGACTCAAAACCCAAAAGTTTCGTCAAAGCACTATATTGATCCGGATTCAAAATAACAGAGCGACCAAGAGGACGAGTATCGTAACCCACGATACGAAGAACCTCCGGCTTTTTTGTATCCGAGATGTCCATCAGCTCCAACTTATTCGGAGAACTGACGAACTCATAGGACTCCCCACTGGCCAACTCTGAGAAAAAGGCCGTGGGCATATCTGCGGCCACAGGAATAGAGTTCTTTAAAGGAGCTTCCTCATTTTGTACAAGCACCCGTGCCGGAGTCGGATCCACTCTCACTTTTCCCATGACCACATTATTGCCGGCCGACTTTGTTCCATATCTTTGCGAACACATCTTCGTCGAATTTTTGCCGTCCGTTTGAGTCACACAGAAACGAAAGACTTCTTTTTGCCCCCAGAAGGGAGCATTGGCGGATTGTGCATCTAAGATGGCAAATTGAGATGCGAAAATCCCCGAACGAACAAGTTCTTTTGCAGGAACCCCTTTGCCAATCAAAGCTTTGCGCCACTCTTCAAGCTGCTTCATCCAGCGAGCTTGGTCTTCAGCCGTGAAGTTATAAGTCCACAGAACTGTTCCCGTCCGAGAAATCATCTCAAGAGTTCCATGATTCAAGAGCTTATCAGGCCAAGACATGATCAAAGCATATTTGCCTGACTCGCCACTGCTTAAAACTTGATTCAACTGTGAGTGCGTTTTTCCTAAGGGCAATAAAGCAAAGAAAAAGTTTTTTTCATTCAATGCTACGTTGCCGATCTTCAAAACATTGCCCTTTTCCCCGGTCAAATCATATTCCAACTCCATGGGAGGCAAGATAACGCCATTGTCCAATTGGTCAAAATAGAGGGCTTTATTGAAGTCCCGAGTTGCCGCCGTTTTCAGCAAAGATCTTTGCGGAGCCGGGATCTCTTCCTGAGTTGCTTCGGGTGGGTTGGTAGGATTCGCGGCTGGGGCGGCCTCTTGAGCCTGCGCGAGTGTACCTAACGAAAAAAGAAGGGAAAGTACCAAATGCTGCGCAATATTCACGGTGTTACCTCGCTGCTGTTCTATATCTTGAATTTTATTGAATACAGGCTTGGGTAACAAGCTAAAATATTGGACTGTCTGGGATTTTCAGATTATTAAGAGCAGATCAACCTTAAGGAGCCCTATGTCTTCCGCTCGTACAGTTTACCACATGAGAGTTGAACAAATCATCGACCACACCCCGACTGTGAGGGAATTGGTTCTCAAAACCGAGACTCCGGCAGAGTTTAACTTTAAAGCCGGCCAATTTGTCATGCTCAACGTGCCTCAGGGCGAGGCCAAACCAGTATTGCGTGCGTATTCCATCGCCTCAGATGACCGCATTAAAAATGGCTTCCGACTTCTCTTTAAGTTCGTCGAAAACGGAATTGCCTCGACCTTTGTTTGGAGTCTGAAAGGGGGGGAACTTATCAACTTCACGGGCCCCTTCGGAAAAGTCTTCTTCCAGGAGCCCCCGACGGAACAGATTGTTTTCCTAAATACGGGCACAGGCCTTTCTCAACACATCTGCTATCTTCTTTCAAAGAAAGAACAATACCCCGATCTCAAGTATCGCATGCTTTTTGGTGTTCGGACTGAAAAGGATATGTACTACGAAAAAGAAATGGCCGCTTTAACCAACGAGTTGAAGGATTTTAAATTTGAATTCGTTTTAAGTCGTCCCCAGGATACATGGACTGGGAAGAAGGGTTATGTTCAGAACTTTATCTCAGAGTTTGACTATAAGAACATCCCCACAACTTTCTATCTTTGTGGCAACGGCGGCATGATCAAAGAGGTCAAACACCAATTGATCGAAGTTGATGGTTTAGACAAACACCGTATTTGGTCAGAAGCCTTTGACTAAAAGTCGTGCAGCCTTAGAGTTGGTATTTGCGGGAGTCCTTTGGGGCTTCGGCTTTGTGGCGGCGGTGTGGGCTCTCAAAGCATTTACTCCGGTAGAAACTTTGATCTATCGATTTATCATTGCGGGGGTGATCGGCGAGATCTTCTATCTCGTCATCAAAGGGCCCCGATTCACAACAATTAAAGAAGATCTTTTTCGCGCTCTTCCCGCCGGTCTTCTCTTGGGCGGAATGCTGCTGCTGCAAACCATTGGGCTTAAATTCACAACCGCGACAAAAAGTGGTTTTCTCACAAGTCTTTATGTGATTCTGGTCCCGCTTATTAATACATGGTTTTTTAAGTCTTCCAGCACCTGGAAAAACTATGCGCTGGTGGGGCTGGCCCTTCTAGGAACTTTCATCTTGATGGACGCCAATCTTCAAGATGTGAATGCTGGCGATCTTTGGACGATGGGCTGTTCGCTTTTTGCAGCCTTTCATATTATCTATATCGGAAAAATCTCGGGCCGGGTGGGCAATGCTTTTCGCTTCAACAACTTCCAATCCTTTTGGTGTCTTATCGCCCTGTTGCCTTTACTTTGGACTCAAGATTCCATCACGACCAGCACCTCGGATTGGCAGGCTTGGGCCGGCGTTCTTTGTTTGGGCCTAGGTTCAAGTATTATTGCCTTTTACTTACAGATTCGAACGCAAAAAATCCTCTCCGATAGCACTGCCAGCATGCTATTTCTTCTAGAGTCTCCCTTTGCGGCCCTTTTCGGTTTTTTACTTCTCAGCGAGCGCCTGAGTGTCTTTCAACTTTCGGGCGCCGCTCTTATTATGATTGCTTCTATCTTGCAGATTCTTTTTGACCCTGCCACAAAGACCACAGGAAAGAAATCAGAATAACAATTCCACCACTAAGACCCGTCACCCACTCTGGGATATGCAGGAACGGATCCGCCAACATAATCATCGACAAAATTCCAATCGCGTAAAAGGCCCCATGCTCCAAGAACGTGAACTTCGTCAGGGCCTCTTGCTCCACAAACATAATAGTCAGACTTCGTACGAAGAAGGCGCCGATACTGAGGCCGATCATGATGATAAACAAATTGTGGGTGATAGCAAAGGCCCCCACAACTCCGTCAAAGCTGAACGACGCATCGAGGACTTCAAGATACAAAAACATTCCGGCACTGGCTCTGTGAACATCCTTCATCGTCTCGTCCGAGGCTTCCAACCAAGAACCGATTCCATCCACGATCACGTAAGTAATCAAACCCGCCATCCCCGCTTTCAAGAAAGGCAAGGCTTCATCAGGAGGAAGGAAGCTTGAAATAATGGCGAGGATAATCAAACTCAACGCCACCTCAATGGCTTCAACCTTGCTGCCTAAATAGACTGTGGGTTTTTCAATGAACGGAATCCAATGCAACTCTTTGCTTTCGTCATAGAAATACTTAAGAGCCACCATCAAAAGAAAGCTTCCGCCGAAAGCGGCCACTTCAAGATGCGCCGACAGCATAAGTTTCGCATAATCATCCGGCTTGGTGGCCGCCATAACTAAGGCTTCCCATGGACTGACGTGAGCAACAAAAGTCACGATCAACAATGGGAAGATCAAACGCATTCCGAAAACCGCGATCAACATACCCCAAGTTAAAAAACGATGACGCCAAACAGGTGTCATCTCTTTCAAAACCACGGCATTCACAATCGCATTATCAAAAGAAAGAGAGATCTCCAACACCGCCAAAATGACGGCGATAAACAAGGCCCCCAGCCCCGCCTGAACCGTGCCACCGTAGTAGTGACCCACAAAATAAGATGCAATAAGACCAAAAAACGTGAAAACGAAGGAGCCTGTAAAGTATTTCATGATCAAAAAGTCCCCGATTCTAAGTTAAGAATCAAGGACTTATTTAAGAACGGCTTTGAGGAATTTTCCGGTTTCGCTGCCCGAAACCTTAGCAACCTGTTCAGGAGTTCCGACGGCGACGATCAATCCGCCGCCTTTTCCTCCGTCCGGGCCTAAATCAATAACATGATCCGCCGCTTTCACGACTTCCATATTATGTTCAATGACTAACACCGTATTTCCCTGATCTGCCAACTCCTGAATCAACTCTACCAGTTTGCGCACATCATCGAAATGAAGTCCCGTCGTTGGTTCATCTAAGATATAGAGCGTCTTGCCAGTTCCTCGACGAGAAAGCTCTTTTGACAGCTTCACACGTTGAGCCTCTCCCCCCGATAAAGTGGTCGAACTTTGCCCCAAAGTCATATAGTCCAAACCCACACGGTGAAGCGTTTCCAGCTTCCGATAGATCTGAGTGTGGTTGCGGAAAAACTCTAACGCCTCCCCTACACTCATCTCCAGCACGTCAGAAATGGATTTGCTTTTGTATTTAATATTCAAAGTCTCGCGATTATAACGACGCCCCTGACAGGTATCACACGTCACAAAGACATCGCTTAAAAAGTGCATCTCGACGCGAATCTGTCCATGTCCCATACACGTTTCACAGCGTCCACCTTTGACGTTAAAACTAAAGCGACCAGGCTCATAACCTCGCAATTTGGAATCCGGCAAATTCGCAAACAAATCCCGAATCATCGGGAACAGCCCCACATAAGTCGCTGGCGTTGAACGCGGAGTCCTGCCAATAGGCCTTTGATTGATATCGATGACCTTGTCGATCTTCTCAAGACCCTCAATCTTTTTAAACGGCGAAGGCATCGCCAATGCTTTGTAAAAATGCTGCGCCAAAATCTTATAAAGAGTATCAATGATCAGGGTGCTCTTGCCAGAGCCAGAAACCCCCGTCACTGCACAAAAGGTTCCTAACGGAATTTGCAGATCCACGTTCTGAAGATTATTTCCGGTCGCCCCCTTCAGACGTAAAAATTCACCGTTCCCTTTGCGACGCTGCTGAGGAACGGGAATTCGCATTTCGCCTTTGAGATACTTTCCCGTCAAAGAACGCGGATTATTGGCCAGCTCTTCAGGAGTTCCCTGCGCCATCATCTCGCCGCCTAAAACTCCGGCTCGCGGCCCCAGATCGACGACAAAATCTGCATAACGAATCGTGTCCTCATCGTGTTCGACAAGCAAGATCGTGTTGCCACGATCTTTGAGCTCGCCAATGATATCAAGCAAGCGATGATGATCCCGAGGATGCAAGCCGATACTGGGCTCATCCATGACGTAAAGAACACCAATCAAAGAGGATCCCACCTGAGTAGCCAAACGAATCCGTTGCGCCTCCCCCCCTGACAAGGTACGTGAGGGACGACTGAGCGACAGATACCCTGTCCCCACTCGAATCAAATAATCCAAGCGAGAAACGATTTGTTTCACGATTTTTTCCGCAATCAACTGATCCTTGGATTTCCATTGAAGCTGGGAAATCCAGTCTCGCAATTCCACGGTACTGAGATCTGAGAGTTCGGCGATGGTTTTTCCACCCAGACGAATATTCAAAGCTTCCGGCTTCAAACGCGAACCATGGCAATCAGGGCAATCCGATAAGACCATTTCTTCGCCTTCATCATCGTCATCTTCAGATGTTTTTTTACCTTTATACTTGTAAACGACTTTATCTAACTTTTTACCGCCGACCTCAGAGTCTGAAAACTGCTCTTCTTCAACCAGATCTATCGTACCCAAACCATGGCAAGTCGGACAGGCCCCGCGGGGATTATTAAAACTAAAAAGACGGGGCTCAATTTCAGGAAAACTGTAACCACATTCAGGACAGGCGGAGTGAAGAGAGTACGACGTGCGCTCCCCATCCAAGGTTTCAATAAGCACTCGCCCGTTCGCCATGGAGAGCGCCGTATTGATACTTTCAGAAAGACGATGTTTCAAAGTGTCCTTCAAAATCAACTGATCAATCACCAGATCAATATCGTGGGTTTTCGTTTTCGCCAGCTTCGTCGCCTTATCCAGATCAATCATTTTCCCATCGACCTTGGCTTTGACAAAACCCTTCTTCGCCCAACGCTGAAACTCAGCAAGGAACTCTCCTTTTTTCCCCGAGGCCATGGGCGCCAAAACATAGAACTTGGTTCCCATGCTTTTCTTCAAAACATCATCAATGATTTGCTGAGGAGTCTGACTGGTCACCGGGATATGGTGCGTGGGGCACTCTGGCACACCGAGCTTTGCAAAGAGCAAACGCAGATAATCATAAATTTCAGTCACCGTTCCCACCGTCGAACGAGGGTTGGTGCTCACCGATTTTTGATCGATCGCGATTGCTGGAGAAAGACCCGTGATCGAATCCACTTCCGGTTTTTTAAGCTGTTCTAAAAAGTTTCGGGCATAAGCCGAAAGGCTTTCCACATAACGACGCTGGCCTTCCGCGTAGACAGTATCAAAAGCCAAAGAAGACTTTCCACTGCCACTGAGGCCTGTGAACACGGTGATCTTATTCCTGGGAATAGTCACACTCACATTCTTCAGATTGTGTTCTTTGGCGCCCTTTACAATGATTCCATCTTCAGCTTGTGACATAAGCCCTCATTCTAGGATGAGGCACCCGCGCCGGCAAGAGGTACGCCGTACCTTTTTGAAATGCAGCGCTTCACTTTTTAAACGGTTTGATTTTTAAAGTCCGAAACCACATTTTCTCTTGAGGTAGGCGTCAAAATCTGAGTCTGAGAAGTATTTGAAGTGGACTGGTGATTTTTCAGATTGATCTGGCCAGAGGTCTTTCACGGGAACCTTACAAGAGCGCCCCTGCTTTGAAATTGTGGCTTGACCGCCCCCTAAGCGAGGCTCCTCCCCACGACGATCTATTCGCAGCATCACACCATTTCCTTTATAGGAAACCTTGGCAGGATTGAGGTCCCGTCCTCCCGGAGTCAAGGGCCCGTCTTCACTGAAAACGCCACCAATAACTTCCTTGGTCTGAGCATTGTAAGTCACCGTTTCCCCATTAGGTAAGGTCACAATTTGACGATTTCCCTCGGTGCGAATATGGGGTAAAGCCACACGCGGAAAAAGCATGATATAACTTTCTTGAATCTGACTGATCGTGCCGTTTGGCATATCACTGATCGCGATGCCAAGATCTTGACGAGCACCGCCCTCAAAATTGAAAGACCACTCACGACTGCGCGACTCTCCTGTCGACACAATTCGATTGGGGCCTTTATTAAAGAAACGGAACTTCCCTGGAGTCGGATCATCCCCAAAAGAACACACGTCGTAGTTCCCCGGCTTGGTTCCGCAGCGAATCGACCGAATTCCGAAGGGATTCTGCGTTCGCTTGGGAGGATTTATGACAGGCTTGTCAGAGCCACTCGTCATAGGAGTCCATTTTGTCGATGAGGGAGTCACGTCTCGCGCATGAAGATTTGCCACCTCACACCCCTCACAGGGACCACCTGGCTTTCCGTGCTTTTGAACAGCACGATTTCCTTGAGTAATATGTTCGACAACTTTTTCTGCAGTTGCCGAAGTCGGTACTCTTAAAGCCTCCGTCTTACGCGTCGTGCGCACGTGAGATGCCTGCTCCACTTGAGTTGTCGACTGCTCTTTTTTCATATCTTGCTCGGAAGCAAAGAGCTTCATACCTGGGTCCGAACTTTTATAGTAAACCCAGACCGACTGACCCTTTTGAGGGCCTGACAGAATCTGCACTTTTAAACCGTGATTTCCAGAGCTGAATGCTTTGGTCTCTTCAATGCGAGCTTGTGTCCCCGGAGGCATGACAAATTTTACGTTTTGAGCCGACTTCAGAAAATTGGCAGAGTACCGGGCATTGAAATAGCCTTCAAGCTCGACGATGTCCCCGCCTTTAAAACCAAAACAAAATACAGCGAGAAGCAAAAGACTTCCCTTTTTCAAAGTTGCATTCATGTTCGGCTTATCGGTCGTTTAAAAACGAGACTTTAGAAGTATCGCAAGCCCCTCAAGAGTCTTCCACCAAGGTCTAGACTACCCTTCAGAGGACTTCACCTGACAGGAAGGACACACTCCATAAAGTTCTAAAATATGGTGGGTTAACTTAAAGCCAAACTGATTGGCGACTTTTTCTTGCAGGCTCTCGATGGCTCGGTTTTCAAACTCGCAGATCTTCCCACACTTCACACAAGTTAAGTGGTCATGATGCCCTTTCGGGGTCAGCTCGTAACGAGCTGGCAGTCCGCCCATACGGACCTCCGTCACAAAAGTTCCCTCTGTCAACGTGCGAAGAAAACGATAGACCGTGGCAAAACCAATATCAGGATGATCTTTGTTCAGCTTTTCATAAAGCTCTTGAGCTGTGACGTGACGACGTCCATCGTGCAAAGCTTTTAAAATAGCCATGCGTTGGCTGGTGACTTTAAGATTCAAGGTGCGAATGATTCGCTTTAATTCCGCTTCGTCAAACTCATCTGTGTGGACCACGATATCTTCATCGTGTTGCCTTGGCAGAAATGGAACAGAATCTTTACCCATAATCACCTCAAAGGCTCATTTTATATGGGAAGGCCCTGGGTAAGTCCAAATAATTAAGAACCATTATCAATTGGTTTTTAATTGGAGGGTTTTCAGAGCTAAAGGCAACCCTTAGAAACTACGAAGATTTTTGCCCTTAGAAATATGCGAAACGGCATTATGAGGGTGTAAACTCTCTACATGGCTGAACTCAGCGACAAAGTCCAAAATCTCAGCCTGATTGTCTAAAGCCTCTTTCACCCGGCGAGCCGCATCCTCACAAAACATGAGGTTTTGACCATTTCGTAGAGCAAACTCCTGCTCATCTTCCCTTTTCACAGCCCCTTGAACGGCTGTCTGAAGAGCCTCTTCAACGATATCAATCAAGTCCCCGTACTGATAGGCGGGGCCGACTTCGACCTTCACTCGCGCAAAACTTCTTTGCGCATGAGGAGTCGCGATAATCCCCTGAGGAGTTCCCAACCACGAGTGAATCACATCAAAATCCAACGACTGATTTTGGAATTGTTGTTTGAATCCATCTTGAATCAACTGTCGAGACAACGCTGCCGACGCAGGACAGGTGCTGGAATAGGTAACGACCACTTCCACGAAATACTTTTTAGCACCCTCGTGATTAAACGAAGAAAGAACCACCGGATAAGAACGCCAAGCTTGATTGGCACTTTTGAGGGCCTTACGAATCAGTGGGGCCTCGAACTGCACCTGCACCATCGCTTCAGAAGAAAGATCCTCGTGAGTTTTTAAGAACTCTGCCGTCGCGTCCCCAAGAAGCCCTAAAGACATCTCATTTTTCGACAAAACTTCTTGAGTGATCAAATACAAACGAGACATATGGATGCCTCGAGAAGGTTTCTTATCCAGACTGACCTTGGCATCAACACGAGCTGGAATACGGTAGACCCCGTCGGCTTGCTTTAACAAAACCGGCAGCTCAATAGACCCCATTCCCACCCAGTCGATCGGCGCGAATCTTTCAGAGTGAACTTCTTTGGCAACATCTGGCAGCGATTTTTTACTCATATAGAGCCGCACTCTTACCCCATAATCCCCTATTTGGGAAGGGCGGAAAGCCACAGCCACGTATGGCGCGCTGCTGCTACCAAAAGTAAGGCTGTCCCTCTAAGTTCTTCCTATATGGAATTAATTCTTGCTAGCACCTCAAAGTATCGCCAGGAGCTTCTTTCTCGATTGGCTTACAAGTTCACCGCCCAAGCCCCCCTCATTGATGAAGACAAAGAGAAGGATCCGAGCCTTTCTCCAAAGGCCTTGGCGGAAAAGTTGGCTTATTTAAAGGCGGCAAGCCTTGCTGGCCCCGGCCGCGTCGTTATCGGGGGGGATCAGTTAGTGGCCTTTGAGGGAAAGATCCTCGGAAAAGCTCACACCCCGGAAAATGCCGTTCGTCAGATCCTGTCCATGCAGGGTAAGACACATG
>JAHRXB010000259.1 GCA_019104905.1 Bdellovibrio sp. | reverse complement strand
ATCATTCTTTCAGAGAATCTGGATCAATTTTCTGAAAAAGTTCGTAAAGGAGACCTGGATTTGCTTTTAGCAAAACCAGTAAATTCTCAATTCATGATCAGCTTGCAAAAAGCTTCTACGGCGATGATCGGCAATTTGGGTTTGGCGATGGCCTGGTTCACTTACAGCATCATTCAGTTGCCGAACTTTGAATGGTTGCGCCTGTTCTGGCTGATTCTGCTTATTCCTTGTGGTTTGACTGCCCTTTACACCATGAGATTTTTTATGGCGGCCATGGCGGTGATCTTTGCTCGCTCTGAAAACTTGCAGTTTATCTGGTACCAAATCTATCGTTTAGGCATGAGACCGGATTCCATTTACGTCCCGTGGATGAAGTGGATGCTGTTGACGGCTCTTCCCGTTGGAGTCATCGCCAGCGTTCCAGCGCGGGCTTTGTTAGAGCCACCGAACTTGCCTCTTTTCCTGTGGGTCGTAGTTCTTTCATTTATTTTAATTTATCTATCAAACAAGTTCTGGAAGTTTGCACTAAAGTTCTACTCCAGTGCCAGTTCTTAAGGAGAATTTTTTATGATTAAAATCTACGGATCGCCCAGATCCAGCGCCGGCCGCTGCTATTGGATGCTTGAAGAGCTGAGCCTCCCCTATGAGGTGATGCCCCTGGATATGCGCAATAAGGAGCACAAGTCCGAAAGCTATCTGCAAATCAATCCCAACGGCAAAGTCCCCGCGTTGATTGATGGTGACTTTGTGATTTGGGAATCCATGGCCATCACCCATTATCTCGCAAAAAAATACCAAAGCCCGCTGGCGGCCCAGACTCCTGAAGAAGACGGCCTTATTATGCAGTGGAGCTTATGGTCTTTGGTGGATCTTCAAACTCCGACCGTGGACTGGTTGATCCAAGAAATCTTCATGCCGCCTGAAAAAAAGAATCCTCATGTCATCGAAGAGGCTCAAAAGAAGATTCCCGGCCTTCTTGGGGTTCTTGAAAAATCCTTGCAGAACAAAAGTTATCTGGTTTCGGATAGATTCACCGTTGCAGATCTTAACGTCGCTTCTGTCATCAATATTTTGACCGCTTTAAAGTATGACCTCTCCAGCTTTCCCAACGTAAAACGCTGGATGGGCCTGTGTTCGGAGCGCCCGGCGATGCAAAGACTCCAAAAACTTCGCGAGGCTTAAATAAAAAAACGCCGAAGACGATCCGTCTCGGCGTTTTTTCGACCGAAAGGTGCTGTTAGCACGAAGGAAGGCGGGATCACGGTTTTGCTGTAAGCCGGATTCTGTCCCAATCACCAGGTCCCATAATTTGTCCCGATAATCGTAGATGATCATTCCTCTGGGAGTGACATTACTGTCACCCTCAAGCGATCTTACCCGAAGACTACGGGCTGGCCGCCCTACTAGTGTCTTCCTATTTGATCTTGCTCCGCGCAGAGTTTGGCTGTTTTCACTCCAGCGACTCCCCAAGGGGTTCCCGTTCCCACCCCCCGGCTCATTGTCCTGGACATTCTCTCTGTTCCACTGTTCCTAACATTACTGTCGAGGGGCGTTACCCCTTGCGCTGCCATATGGAGTCCGGACTTTCCTCTCTAATTTCAACAATTTAGAGATTTATTAGAGCGATCATCCGCAAAACCGAAACGAATCTCTAACACCCCCCAGCAAATAGCGCAAGAGGGTTTTCTTAAATGCCTTTTTATTTTACTTTCTACGTATCGTTTACAAAAGGATTAAATCATGAAGATCTTGGTATCTCTACTCGCTTTCGCATTTACATTGGCTTTGACGTCTCCTTCTGTCGCTGAAGAAGCAGCTCACGGGGGCGGCCACGGTAATTTGGCAGAAAAAATGAATTCTCTTTTCCCTCAACCTCAAGAACAGCCTGCTAGACACGATGTTCCCGCAAAACCTGAGCTTGCAAGTCCTGCTTATTTCACAGAGATCAAGGGCGATAAGGCGTCTTTGCAGTGGAAGGCTGTTGCTGGCGCTGATGAGTACCATGTTCAAGTCGCGACAGATCCAAACTTCAAATGGCTTGTTGCCAATGACTACCATGTAACAGCGACTTCTTTTGAAGCAACAGGCTTGGAAGCTGGTAAACATTACTTCTGGAGAGTTGCTGCAGTTAAAACTGCTAACTGGGATACTTTCCGCAAGAGCTTCTTTGCGATGTCTATGTTCGCCACTCCTGCCGCGAAGTAATTTCTTATAAAAATGAATTTTAAAAAACCCTCTTGAGTTGAATCTCACGAGGGTTTTTTTATGCCTTTTACATTCGGATCGACTGACCTTTTTCAGTTAAAGGCAACTTTACGGTCATTCCCGACATAGCTCGACAATACTCCGCACAACGTCGGCAGGTCGCCGCACAACGCTTAAAGATCTCATCCTCCTCATATCTTTCGCACTCGGTGGCACAGGCTTCACAGATTTCAAACGAGAGTTCACAGGCCTGATGATGGAATTCAGATCCGGCTATTAAAAGTCGCGCCGAAAGCTGGCAAGATTCCACACAAATCTGCAGCAGGGAAAGATGTTTCCCCGAAAATGCTGTTCCCTTTTGCTCTAAACAATAATGAAAGGTCTCTGTGCAGCTTCGGGCACAATTCAGACAGTTGTTGATAGCTTTCGTGATATCGCTGTCTTGGATTTGATTGATAGGCATAACTTCCCCCCTTAAAAATATTTTCTCTTTATTTTGAAAAGAAAAAATCTTTTATGCAGAAAGCTGCCAGAGTGCACAGGCACGCATGACAAAAAGCAATCAATCAATTAGTTCGAAGTTCACCGTCTTTTCAGTTTTGATGGAGTTCATGACCAAACAGCCCTTCACGGCCTTATTCAATAGCGCCTCGGCCTTTTCTTTGGGACTTGCCTGATAGAGCTTCACGTTCATCTCTGCCCGAGCCATCCACGGGAACCCTTTTTCATCGCGATCCACATCAAGAACCAACTCGGCGGTGATTTCCTGATACTGAAGATTGGATTTTTCAGCGTAAATCTTGAAGGTGGCAATATAACAATTCACCATGGCCAATGCGTAAAAATCTTCGGGAGAAAATCCCTTCCCCGGTCCTCCAAACTCAGGAGGAATCGCGCTGGGCAATGCTTGCTCCATCGAGTTGGTTGCTGATTGCCAATTAACATTGATACCAGATTGTGCGGCACATTTAACCCGAAACTTCATCGGATACGTCAGCATGGTGGAACTCCTTAAAAGTGAGGTGTCCTAATGACTATAAGAAGAATTTACTCTACACACAAAGAGATTCACCACTTGTTGCAGACAAAAAGATCGCCACAAATCCACAATTACAAAACTTTAATTCTGAATGGCTTTTGTAATTTTATTAAGAGCCCGCAATCCAGCTACACTGACTTCATGAACGAGTCCGTATATGACGCTCTCTTAAATTCAAATGCCGTTGTTGAGTTTGATGTCCAAGGACAAATTCTTTGGGCGAATCAAAACTTTCTCAATATCATGGGTTATGAGCTCTCAGAAATTGTCGGGCAACATCACTCCATCTTCTTGCCAGAATTTCATCAACACGAACTTGAGTATCAAGAAATATGGAATCAACTGGCCTCGGGCCGTACGCAAGTCGGCGAATACAAGCGACTGACAAAAAGCAAAGAGATTGTCTGGATTCAAGGGTCTTACACTCCCGTGCGCTCTGCCCATGGAGACATCGTAAAGATCGTAAAAATGGCCCTGGATATCACCGAAAAAAAGCGACTGGCCGAGAATCTTGAAAAGAAAAACAAAGAGCTCGTTTCTACCGCCGCCAAAGCCAAAGCCGCGACCTATGCAAAATCCGTGTTCCTTGCAAACATGAGTCACGAAATCCGCACTCCCCTCAATTCTATTATCGGCATCACGGACACCTTGGCAGAAACCCCCTTGGATGATCAACAGGCCTCCTTCGTTGAAATCCTTCAGCGCGCCAACAACCAGCTCATGACCATTATCAACGATATCCTGGATCTTTCTCGCGTAGAGGCAGGAGAAATTGACCTAAAGCTCTTACCTTTTGAATTGCAGAAGCTCTTGGATGAGTTGGTGGCCGTTTTAGGTTTTCGCGCCAAAGAAAAAGGTCTCACGCTAAAAATTCAAGTCGATCCCGATGTCGACGCCTTTTTTATCGGAGACGCCGATCGCCTTCGCCAAGTTTTGATGAACTTGTTAAACAACGCCATTAAGTTTACACACAAGGGGGAAATCTCTTTACGTGTTGCAAAGAACCGCACTTCTCGTCCCGGCAATATGCTTTTTTGTGTCGCCGACACGGGGATCGGAATTCACCGGGCCCAGTTTAAACAGATCTTTCAACCTTTCACTCAAGCCGACTCAACAACCACTCGACGTTATGGTGGAACAGGCCTCGGACTTTCTATTACCAAAAATATCGTTCAACTGATGAACGGTCAGATCTGGCTTGAAAGCGAACCCGATATCGGGAGCGTCTTCTACTTTACCGCCTCCATGCCGACAACCACTGAACGTAAAACTGCCGCGCACAATCCACTTCAAGGTCAGTACCAGTTAAGCGACATCAAACACAATATTGCGCACAGTCGCTTACGTATCCTGGTCGTGGATGATGTGGATGACAATCGCAACCTATTTGGAATTTATCTGCAGAATACCATCCACCATATCTGTTATGCAGAAAGCGGCGTTGAAGCGCTCCGCCTGGTTCGCCAAGAGCACTTTGATATTATCTTTATGGATGTTCAAATGCCTTCGATGGATGGTTATGAAGCCACACGTTGCATTCGCGCCTTCGAACAAGAGCAGGGACGACAACCCTCCCGTATCTTTGCCTGCACCGCCAATGCCTTTCCTGAAGACGTGGAAAAAAGTCTCCAAGCCGGCTGCGATATGCACCTCTCAAAACCGATCCGCAAAGACACTTTGATCAAGGCCATCAACTCTCTTTTTGCTCCGGCGGAAGCCATTTATTAAGACCAAGACGATCTAAAACCGTCTGGCGGGATAAGGCGCCCTTTTCTTCGACTCCATAGAAAACCTGTAAAGATGCTGGATTCTGACTCCAATGATAAATCATACCGGCACACATCTTACAGGGTTTATGCGTGGAATACAGAGTCGCCCCCTCGGGAATTTTCTGATGACGCTCTCGAAAGAGTCTCTGCAAAAGATTGACCTCTGCGTGTAGAGTTTTATTTTTCGAATTGGAATTAAGACCGAAACTCAGTACCTCGCCCTGGGCGTCCACCAACAAGGCGGCAATATCGCGATCATAATCATGCAAGACATCTCCCCGGGGCACTCTCTGCGCCAAGCCGACGGCGAGACCAAGAAAGTCCCACGGCGTTTTGGGAGAACTCTGCAGAAGCCAGTTTTGAATCTCTGCCAAAGAACTCTGGTTCTCAGTATTAAGATGCTGGACCGAGGCCACGAGCGAATCAGCGTTTGCCACTTCTTGATAGCGAAGTGACAACGTCATTCCATGATCTTGAGGATTGATTTTTTCGGTGATTCGCTTGGCGACTACCTTCACCATGCCTCGACACATTTCGGTCAGAGCCGCCGTCGTGTATATCCGCTGTCTTAAGATAAAGAAGCTATGGTCAACATGGCGATCAAACAACCCCTGAAGCAGCTTCACCACTGCGGAAGACGGCGCCAGCGCCCCTTCTGGATAATAGGCAAAATAGATCACCCCCTCATGTTCGACAAAAGCCAGTTCGTGGCCCGACCGATTGAGTAAAAATGCTATATGCTCTGCCCTTTTTTCTGCCAACATGAGGAATTGATACCATATTGAAAGATTTTTGTCTAAAACCCGAGGACCGACGGAAGTGAATGAGAACTATGAATATGATCAAAAATCGCCTGGAAAAAAACTACAAAAAGCTTAAAAGCTGGTCTGAACGGCATCAAATCGAAGCTTTTCGTCTGTATGACCGCGACATTCCCGAATATCCCTTCATTGTCGATGTCTACAAAGATCACTATCTGGTTCACGACAAAAGCGATCCCATCAAAGACAAAGATAAAAACCATCTTCCGCATGTCATTGAGGCCCTCCAGGAGCTGTTCAAGTGCTCTGAGCAACAGGTCGTGATAAAAAAACGGGAGCGCCAAGAAGGCCTCAAACAATACGAAAAGCTTGACGAAAAAAATGAGACCTTCGTGGTTCGCGAATCCCAGGCGCTCCTCAAAGTGAACCTGTATGATTACCTCGATACCGGACTTTTCTTGGATCATCGACCTATGCGCCAGAAGATCTTTAAAGCCGCCAAAGACAAAAAATTCCTCAATCTTTTTTGCTACACCGGGTCTGTCAGTGTGTTTGCGGCTCTGGGCGGAGCTCGCACGACCAGCGTGGATATGTCACAAACCTACTTACGCTGGGCCCAGGACAACTTTCAGCTCAATAACCTGGATCTGGGAGGCCACAGCTTTGTGAATGCCAATGTTCTAGATTGGCTGAAAGCTCAAAGAACTCAAAGGTCCTACGATTTGATTTTTTTAGATCCTCCGACGTTTTCTAACTCCAAAAAAATGGAAGACAGTTTTGAGGTCGAACGAGATCAGGATGTCCTCGTGGAATCCTGCATGGACATGCTCCAACCCCAAGGGATTCTCTATTTCTCGAACAATAAGAGAAAGTTTAAGCTCTCTGACAAGATCCTTGCGAAATTTGCCGTCAAAGACATCTCCGAAGAAAGCATCCCACAGGATTTTCACGACAAAAAGATCCACAACTGCTTTGAAATTCGAGAGAAATAGAGTCTATATTCGAGCCCGCAGAGTTTATAGAAACTCCATTTTTTTCAAAGAGTTAATAAAGCGACCAAAAAGACCTTGTCACGGGGGACAAAAGGTCCTAGAACCCCCCTTTTGAAAATAGAAACTGTTTCTCTGGGAGGACAAGGAATTGAAAGCTTTAGGTCGCCATATTTTGGTTGAGTTCAGTGGTTGCAATGCGGAAGTGTTAAACGATGTTTCCGTTATTGAAAGAAGTATGATTGAAGCCGCACAGATCGCGGGTGCCACTGTTATTAATTCGACTTTCCATCACTTTTCACCTTGGGGTGTAAGTGGTGTCGTGGTGATCCAAGAAAGTCACTTGGCGATTCACACCTGGCCCGAGTATCGTTACGCGGCGGTGGATCTTTTCACTTGCGGCGATTCTGTGGACCCTTGGGTGTCTTTTGAACACCTTAAAAAAGCTTTCCAAGCCAATTACTCTGCAATTGAGATGAACCGTGGTTCTTTGCACGTCATCAAAAAAACAGACTTCCAACCCAAACAACTTCGCGCTGAACCGTCATTTGACCTAAAGAAGGGTTTTCAAATGGAGCGCAACGTTTGGTTCACTGACAAAGACGAAAACCAAGCTTTGTCTTTGCGCTATACCGGCGATGTGCTTTTTGACGAAACAAATCCGTTCCAACGCGTGCGCGTCTTGGATTCTTATTCTCACGGAAAGTTCCTCGCCATTAACAACATGGTGATGTGCACCGAGCGTGATGAGTTCCATTATCACGAAATGATTGCGCATCCCGTTTTGCAGGCCCATGGAAATGCTAAAAATGTTTTGGTTATCGGCGGCGGCGACGGCGGAACGATCCGAGAAATATTCAAATATGATCAAATTCAAAACGTCACGATGGTAGAAATCGACGAAGCCGTGATTCGCGCTTCGAAAGAGCATCTTCCCACCATCGCGTGTGAATTTAACAATCCAAAATTGAACCTGATCATCGGTGACGGCATCCAATTCGTGAAAGAGGCGGCTCCGAATACTTATGACGTGATCATCGTAGATGGATCTGATCCCGTGGGTCCTGCGCAAGGCCTTTTCACTGCGGAGTTCTACACCAACTGTAAGAATGCACTGAAGGACGGTGGCATCATTGTAACTCAAGGTGAGTCCCCAATGTTCCATGAAGGCACTTTTGTTGAGTTGAACCATTGCCTTAAAGGTATTTTTGGCAAAGGGAATGTCCACACCATGCTATTCCACGCGACGACCTATCCTTCGGGAATGTGGAGTTTGCAAGTCGGCGTGAAGGGCTCTTTCCATCCCGCAAAAGACTTCAATAAAGACAAAGCGCGCCAATTCTCTATGGACAAAGGTCTTAAGTACTACAACGAAGACGTGCACTCTTCCGCGTTTGCATTACCTACCTTCGTGAGAACGATGCTTGGCGATAATGCTTAATTAATAGACCGCCTCCTATTTTCATTATAGCTTCAATTGGGACTTAAAAATACAGCCCCTCGGTGGGCTGCCAATAAATAGGAGGCGTAAATGTTCAAACTTCCCACTCTGCCCTACGCAAAAACCGGTCTTGCTCCTTTGTTCAATGAAGAACAAATGACTTACCACTACGACAAACACCACAAAGCGTATATCGATAACTTAAATAAGTTCGCTGAAACCGATGCTTCTTTAAAAGGCAAGTCCTTGGAAGAAATCACTTTGAGCTCTTCCGGCGGCGTTTTCAACAACGCAGCTCAAGCTTGGAATCACACTTTCTTCTGGTTTGGAATGTCTCCTGCCGGACAAGGTGGCGCTCCTTCGACAGATCTTGCCGCAGCAATCACTCGTGATTTCGGCTCGATGGATGAACTCAAAGCAAAATTCGTTGATGGCGGAGTTAAAACTTTCGGCTCTGGCTGGATCTGGCTTTGCACGGATGCCGCAGGGAAGTTGAGCTTGGTTTCCACTTCGAATGCCGCAGTTCCTTTTACTAACAACGGTCCGACTCCAATTTTGGTGGCTGACGTTTGGGAACACGCTTACTACATCGACTATCGCAATCTTCGCCAAAAGTTCCTTGAAACTTTCTGGAGCCAAGTAAACTGGAACTTCGTTTCAGAAAACTATGCTTCTAAAAAAGTTCGCGATCTTACTAAAGTGATGACGTAGTCATCGTCTTAAATGAAAAAAAAAAGGGACTGCGCCTGAAGCCAGTCCCTTTTTCTTTTTAAGCTTTCAAATATTAGAATTGTGCTCTTGCGATCAACTCTACAGAACATTGAATTTGTGCCGACGTATTGGGAAGAGCGTGAGCTGTTGATGTACAGATATGGTACTCATCTTTAGGACCCGCAATTCCATAGCGACGACGATGTTCGGTTTGATGAGTTGCCGGAGACGGACCCGCAACAATACGGCAGCCGATGCCAAACGCATCCTGACAGCGATTTAACGCATCTTGAATGGCGCGGTTTTGAGCTTCTGTACGACAAGTATTTTCATCGGTCTTTCTTTCATCAAAGTGACCATTTCCACCAAGCGGCTGAATTCGTTGCGGAACTCCCACCACTCGCTGGTCTTGGATTGCACAAGTGCGGAAGTAGGTTGTTTGACTTACGCATTGATCGATCGCCTGATGCCGAATCCACTGCGCTTTTTGTGAGGCTTGGCTGAGACAGTCCTGATCATTCACTCCTAATGCCGAAGCCATCACACGTCCTTCGGCTCTCATGTCAGCTCGAACTCGGTCTAAAACTGCGCGCTCAGTCTCTGCAGCCACACGACGAATTTCTTCACCGTTACACTGACCTATATTTTGAGCTAACGCCTTTGTGGAAAGAACCGAACAGACAAAAACCAAAAAGATTGTGATTTGTTTCATTAGAATCCCCCGTTTCTCACAAGGGCTTATTTCAAAAACAGTACCAACCAAATTGGTGTCAGAATGTCTCTAGGTGCGAAGCCATTTTCTCTTAGGATCTTTCTTATCGACAGGCCATGTGGTCCAGGTCAATTTCAGATCACAAGCCTTGAGAAAGTTCTCTAAAATCAGTTCGGCATCTTCCTTTTGCCAAAGATCCTTGGCGTGAGAACTTTTGCCCTTGAGTGCAATATCTGACACCAAGGAATAGACCATGCCGCTCATGGGGGGAATTAAAAAGCCCATTGTCGACAAAACCCCCTGAAGACGTGAAAGCACCGACTTCCCACCCACAGAATGCATCAGCACAAAGACGGCACAGGGTTTCCCCATCACAGCCGGTGTCGCCTCGAGGTCTGTCATATCTTCAAGAAATTTTTGTAACGGACTTCCCCAGGAATCCCAATAAGTCCCCGTCGTAAAGATAATCCCAGCAGCCCCCTCAATCTTTTTTTCCAGACTTGAGCTAAATGAGGTCTTCGCCAAGTGAACGACTTCCACGTCGGCCTTTTTCTTTAAAAGAGTGGTCAGAATCTTAATCCACTGAGCACAGTTCCCTTGGGCCCCCGTGGGACTTCCGTTAAGAATCAGAATTTTCTTCATAGGCTTTTTGAACTCCATTTTGACCTGCTTGGCTTTGACATCCCTGGGTCCCGTGGACTAGGGTTTTCTCAAAATTTCGTCACAGCCAACTCTAACTAGGACTATTTATGAGAATTCTTTTCCTCGCAACTTTAATTTCACTTTCATCATCTGTCTTCGCCTCTGAATTGAATGCCGTTGAGAGTCTTTTAAGCCTGATTCAGCCAGGGACTTATCAGGGGGTCTATAACGAAAAGAAGTGCACCTTTACATTAGATGTTGACGGAGAAACAGCGACAGGGACTCTTGCAAAACAACATAAGTCCGTCACTCATACTTTCACGAAAGATGATGTGATCAGATTCAACGCACAGAAAGGCGAATTTAGGTCCTTTCAGGTGACTCGCACCGAGGACCCCGAAAAGTATTCAACAGATGAATTCCGCTTTGTTCATAGCCAAACAGGCGCTTTCGTAGTTATAGAACAAATCTATATCAACAAACGCAACCATTATCGTCATATCGTCGAATGCCTTTTGAAATAGTTCCTTAGACTTGGACGTTGTCGGCGAATATCGTCGACCTCGAAAAAAGAATGGGCGCCTCTTGCAGGCGCCCCGTTACATGGAGGGATGGGAAAAGGACCGCACTTTATGATTTGTGTACTTCCATCAAGATACCTCCTTTGAGTTTTCCTCGAGGATCACATCCTCCCCATTTCTGGGAAAGATCTTTGGGAACTTTGATTTCATAGAAAGCGGAACTCTTCGAGGCGGGTCTTTAATTTCAATGAAATTTAAGACGTCTCGAACCCCGGAGAGTTCCCACGCTGAGGCAACCGCCATTGCCTTAAGTCTTGGTCGATAGACTTCACCTTCGAGTTTGACGATGCCGTCAACCACGTCGACTTCGATATGCTCGTCGCCGATTTTGATCATCTCCTCCAGTTGCGACTTAAGGATCTCGGTAATCTCTTCGTCCGTTCTAAAGTAGTCCGCCGGTACCACAATGCGATCTTCTATGGCCCATACTCCCTCTGTATCGGAGATCACATTCAGGGCAGCATTCTTTTTGTAGGAGGTGTCTACAAAACCACTGACGATGACTACACCTCCACGAACGACAACCTCCAGATCAGCTTCACTCACTCTTTTGTCCCACTTGATTCGGTCGCGAATTTTTCGCGCTAACTCATTATCAACCTGGTTCTTTTTTAGAAGAGTAGTCATAAGCTGCTCCTTCTGCCTCAATTAACAAATAACTTATCCCGTCCTAGGCAGCCCACTCCTCAGTGGGCGCCGGTCTATTCAACACCGGATCATTTCTGCGGTGTTTTGATTTTTTTGAGGACCGTTTGCTAAGAATGATCTTCAATGCAGACACTGTCTTAGCTACACATTTCTTAAAGTTTTCATCGCTCTTATGCACCTTAATTACTGTGCGCATATGAGATGGCTTTAAGATGACCTCACACATATAACTCGGTTTCCGAGTTTGTGATCTGTGTCGATCAGTTTCGACACGCACGGTGAGATGAGCATCACTATCATATTTGAAGAACTCTGAGATTGCGCCCTCAACTTTTTCAAGTAAGTAGGCCTCAAGATTTTCAGTCTTAGTGATGTCTCTGTAGAAGATGTCTGTTTGCATATCTACCTCCTTTTTCTGGTCTCATTATCGTTCATATTAACAATTTCGTTAAATATATAATTTGGATGACATACTTAGGTTAAATCTATATATTGAACTGGCCCTCTTAAGAAAATTTGAGATTGTTTAAGTACTT
>JAHRXB010000233.1 GCA_019104905.1 Bdellovibrio sp. | reverse complement strand
ACTACTTCCCTGTTCGTGCCGAAGTCCTGCTTAAACGCATGGACTTCACCTATCGATGCGCCTTCTTAGGAGTCGAGGACGCAAAACTAGGTCAAGCCACTTATGCCGTCGTCGAACTCAAGGCCGAGATTGAACGGGGTACGTTTGACTTCGAGAAAGCCAAAAAGGAAATCCACCGCGTCTTTGAAAAGAACAAAATTCCCGTCGATGAGATTAAATTTGTCCAAAAAATTCCCATGGACCCTCGTCACCACTCGAAAGTGGAGTACAAGGTCTTGCGCGATCAACTGAAGGACCCCGGGGTGATTATTGGCTAAGTGGTGGATTCTCATCCAAGAGAGATTCAGCCCCCTGTCTTACGTGCCCATGATATTTCTATTTACGTGGGCCAATGGACTTTATCTAACAACCTCCACCGGAAGCCCCTGGAATTGGCCTCGCTTTGCGATTGTCTTCGTGCTGCTTCTTTCGTTCTTCTTCCGTATGCGTCTTTTTGATGAAATCAAAGACTATGAGGTGGATCTCAAGGTAAATCCAACACGCCCCTTGGCACGAGGAATTCTTTCCGTCTCTCAAGTAAAAAAGGCTCTTTTTATATTAATCCTCTTTGAGCTGGTTGTCGCCGGAAGCCTCGGACTCAATCCTTTTCTTATTCATGCCCTCGCCATCGGCTACAGTCTTCTGATGTACGAAGAGTTCTTTATCGGCGATTGGCTGCGCCCCCATCTGACAACTTATGCAGTGACTCACACGTTTGTGAGTACACTTCTGGGGCTCTCGAGTGCGGTGGCAATGACCGGCATGGAACTGACAAAACTTCCATCCTCAGCGCTTTTGTTTTTCCTGATGAACTGGGCCTTCTTTAATCTTTTCGAATTTGCACGAAAGACCTTTGCCCCCTCGGAAGAGCGAAATCATGTCCCTAGCTATTCCAATATTTTTGGCTGCACCGGAGCCTTGCTGCTTTCGTTAAGTCAGGCTTTGGCGGGCGTATTACTGATCTACCCGTATGACTCAAACCATCTTCTTTTCGCAGCGATGGCCCTCTATATGATCGCAAGCCTTTCCTATGCCCTCTTACGCACCGAAAAGGCCGCTCGCTTCTTTCGAGGCCTTTCTGGTGTTTACCTACTTCTACACTACATCCTTCTTATCTATGTCCTGGGAGCCTAACCTATGCTAGTCACACCAAAGTCCACGCTCTTTTTTGCCAAGAATGAAGCCGGAGGAAAAGGTTTTAATCTTTACCTCATGTCACAAGCCGGTCTTCCTGTTCCTGAGTGGGTGGTTTTTGGCAAAAGATATTTCCACGAGTTCTTACGCTCCCCCGGGGTGCAAAACTCTTTGGATCTCACTCTGGAAAGATTGTTAACCCAAGAAATCACCGCCGCTCAGGCAGAAAAAGAGATCGCAGAGCTCTTCGAAAGAACCGCTTTGCCCCCCAGTGTCTCTTCATCGCTGGAAGAAGCTTTTAAATCTCTTGGGGCTCAAAATGTATTTTCGGTGCGCTCTTCTGCCGCTGACGAAGACAGTCTGGCGCATTCTTTTGCGGGACAGCTTTCAAGCTTTCTTTACGTCACCGGCAAAGAGGACATTCTGAAATACATTCGCCAGTGCTGGGCTTCGGCGTTTTCAGAGCGCGGATTGGTCTATCGCATAGAAAACCGTATTCACTTAAAGAAGATCTCCGTCTCGGTCGTTCTGCAGCGTATGATTGATCCAGAAAAATCCGGTGTTCTTTTTACCTGTGATCCCGTCGCGAAGAAGACAGACACCTTTGTGATTTCTTCCGTCTATGGCGTCGGGGAAGGGTTGGTCTCGGGAGCCCTGGATGCGGATTCATTCTGGCTCGATGCTAAAAATGGAAAGCTTCTCAAAGAAGAGATCGTTGAAAAAAAAGAAATGATGAAGAAGTCCTCCTCAGGTCATTGCGACATGAAGACCGTGGCGGAAAGTCTTATCAACACAGCCTCTCTGAACTCCGAGGAACTTCGTGGTCTTTACAGACTGGGAAGTACTATACAAGAGCAATATCATCGTCCCCAGGACATCGAGTGGGCGATTGAAAATGGAAAGATCTATCTTCTGCAAACTCGTCCCGTGACCAGTTTGGACAAAGATCTTATCGGTTATCCCAATCTCTGGGACAACTCCAACATCATCGAATCCTATGGCGGCCTCACCTCTCCTTTAAGTTTCAGTTTTGCCTTGAGAAATTACAAAGCCGTTTACGTTCAATTCTGCGAGGTTCTTGGCGTCCCCAATGAAATCATCAAAGACATGGATTCCTATTTAGGAAACATGCTGGGGTCTTTGAATGGACGGGTCTACTACAATCTCTTTAACTGGTACAAGCTCGTCGGTGTTCTGCCAGGTTTTAAACAAAATCGCGAATTCATGGAAACCATGATGGGGGTCTCGGAAGCTCTCAGTGACGAAATCGCCAATCGCATCAAACCTCACCCTTCGTGGGACACCTTCGCCGGGCGTCTTCGCAAGATGGTGACCGGCTTTAATTTCATCAAATACCATTTCACGATTCAAAGTGTCGTCGATGATTTCCTTCACACGTTCCACAAAGACTATGACCGCTTCCGCGCCATGCCCCTTAAAAGAATGCGCGGTGACCAACTTGTGCAAATCTATTTGGACATGGAACGCAACATGCTGGGGCGCTGGAAAGCTCCCATCATCAATGACTTCCTTTGTATGGTTCATTTTGGTCTTCTGCGCAAACTGACGACCACTTGGCTTAATGAGTTGGACTCGACCATTCAAAATGATCTTTTGGCGGGAGAAGGTGGACTTGAAAGTGCGGAACCAACAAAAGCCCTTTTAAGACTTGCGAATAAAGCCGCTCAGAATGAAGGACTTCGCAAGTTGTTAGAAACCACAGATCCCAAAGAAGGACTCGAGGCTCTCAACCAATCCCCTTATCAAGAGTTTTATAAGTCCGTCTTGGATTACCTCGATCGTTTTGGCTTCCGCTGCATGAGCGAGATGAAGCTTGAAGAAATTGATCTTCTGACGGACCCAAGCTATCTCTTTGTCTGCTTAAAAAACTATCTGAAATCAGGACAAACCGAAATTCATGATGACTCTCATGAGAAGTCTCTTCGTCGTCAGGCGGAAGAAAAAGTGGCTTCTCACCTCACGGGCTTCAAAAAGAACTTCTATTTCTGGGTTTTAAAACACGCGCGGAAGGCCGTCAAAAACCGAGAAAACACCCGTTTTGCCCGAACACGAATTTACGGAATTGCCCGAACAATCTTCCAAACGATGGGGGAAGATCTGGCATCCTTAGGAGCACTGGAAAATCCTCGGGATATCTTTTGGCTGACCATTGAAGAAATCTTCGGAATCTATAACGGGACTTTGCCAGCTTATAATCTCAAATCCTTTGTGGATCTGCGCAAAAAAGAATACGACCACTTTCAAGAGGACACCGATCCTCGCGTGATGACCCGAGGAGCTGTTTATTGGAACAACAGCTTTGTAAATGAGGAAGATCTGTCGCAGATTTCCAGCGAAACCGGAGAGTGGGATCTCAAAGGACTCCCCTGCTGTCCAGGCGTCTTAGAGGGCACCGTGAAAGTGATCTTAAACCCCACCGACAATCTGGATCTCAACGGAGAGATTCTTGTGACCGCCAGAACCGATCCGGGCTGGGTTCCCCTTTATCCTGCTATTTCTGGGCTTCTGGTCGAACGAGGCAGTTTGCTGTCTCACTCGGCCATTGTCGCTCGAGAAATGGGCATCCCCGCCATCGTCAGCATCCCGGGTTTAACGAAAAAGCTTAAAACCGGAATGCGCGTGCGTATTGATGCTAAAGCGGGAACTATTAAGATTCTCGATTGAAGATCCAGCAAGACTCAAACAAAAAGGCCGATCACTATGATCGGCCTCTTCACAACTTAATTCTGGATCTCTGTAATACACCTTTTATGGAAGAAGATTGATCAGCTCGCTGCGAATCTCACGGCCCTGGGCATCGACTGAGATCGCCTGCACTTGGTAATAGATTCCGCGAATCAGTCCGCTGAGTTGCACGGAGTGGTCGGTGGCAAGATTAGCATCGACTTCCGTCAGAATCTCTTCGCCAGTGAAGATATTGAGTATTCTTAGCTGACTTGAAGACGGTAAATTTGTCTTCCATGAAAGAGTGGCATTCGGGGCCTGCGCTGACACCACTTGGAATTCGCTCAAACTCAACTCTTCCACGGTGCAAGGATTCTGTTTTTTCTCTGGCATTTTAAAATTTGCTGGAGCGACCGTTTTCCAGCCGGTTTTTTCTAGAATATTGGCGGCGACGAATTTCTTGCCTTGATTCTTTTTGAAGAAGAAGTCATTGCTGGCGATCCCACAAAGGTCATGCCGAGAAGGGTTGCTCCAAGTCTGAGCTTTTTTATGCAGCTTCCACACCAGAACATTGGCAATATGATAGCGAGGTCCCTGATAGTACAAGATCTTCACGGGGACTTCTGATTCTTTTGTCAAATGAACGGTTCGATAAGGACACCCTAGACGAGTGGCATGATTGCCATCGTTATTGATAAGTTCATTCCAGGTCTGGTTTTCCTTCACAAAAACACGAGCCCCATCATCTGAAAGGATCGCGATCTCATAATCGCCTTCCTTATCACCTTCTGACAATTTCAATACCGAATCATATTCAATGGCAAAATTCTCGATGACTTTATTGCCTTGCGCATCCACCAAGGCAGATCCCCCAACTGTGGAAAATCCTTCCGTGAAAGCACGAGTCGGCACATTGACATCCGCAAAATAAATATTTTGTTCCAGCCGGAGTCCCTTATTGTAATAATCCATCACACTGGACACTTTGGTTCCCATCTCGGGGGTCTTAAGAATCAACTTCGCCACCAAACCACTGTCCGGAGAATCACTGGCATTATTCGAAAGAGGATCACAGACTGTTTGATCTGGATCCGCGGCAGGAAAATCCACCGTCCCTAAAGAGGGCCCTGTCGGCGTTTTTTGAAGTCCTCTTTTAATCTTAAATGAGCACGAGATCTTCTTTAAATTCCCCTTCTCAAAGCGAATGTCTTTCGTTGGCGACTTCGCTTCAGCAAATGAGAATAGAAGAACGGTGGCAATAAGGGCTTCTATCTTGTACATGCAACATCCTTTATCAAGATAAACCTGACTTTAAGATTAACAGAATTGTAAGAATGGGGAAAGGTTGTGACGGCTCGAGGACGAAGATGAGATTTTCAAAGACTTAAATTGAGACTTTATTCCAAGCCCAACTTCTGTTTTATCAACTTGAGATCATTTCTAAGTTCCGCATTCTCGGTCTCAAGTTTTTGGATGCGTTGCTCTTTTTTCTGACTATCCTCTTCTAAAGAGGCGACTTTTCTTTCTAACGAATGCAACTGATCTTCCGTGGCTTTGCACATCCCATAAAGTTCTTTGGTGGATTCAATCAGAGGAGCGACCAGCTTGCTATAGGCCACAGCCTTGTAACCTTTATTGTCGGTGACTACTGCTTCTGGATAGACCTCTTCCACCTCTTGAGCAATCACCCCAATATCAGGCCCCGGAGTGAACTTCTTTTCCGGAAACTCTTCCGTCTTCCAAATGAAAGACACTCCTCGCAGCTTAAGAAGCTTTCCCAAAGCGTCGGGCAGCTCGGTAATATTATCTTTGTAGCGACGATCTGAAACCGCCGTCCACACCGAACTTCCTCCCGCAGTC
>JAHRXB010000189.1 GCA_019104905.1 Bdellovibrio sp. | reverse complement strand
GGGGCCACGATCTCTAGGTTCCCATCCTTATCCACGTCCGTGAGTGCCAAATTTGTGGCATTTCCTTGCACCAAGAAGTAGCCATCACGAGCTTCAAAAAGTGGCAGTCGACTGAGAAGATGCATTTCGTTCGTATTATCTACGGAGTAAACCTCGAGGCTGAGGTTGCCTTTACTTTTGATTTTCAAGATAGTGACTCGAGGTCCTTCTGGGGTAAGGCTGCCGCTGACTTTCGCGATCACATCACGCTCTGATCTGAGGAATGTTTCCTTGATCTTATTGCGCAACGAAGGCACCACGACCACTGTCACCAAAGCCATCGCTACGAGTGTTAAGAGGCCCATCAGGGCGAGTTCCTTCTTTTTGAATGTCGAGTCAGATGTGGTCATGCTCAAAGTCTGCCATAAAATTCGTTGAATGAAAAAGCAGAAAAGGAATAAGATGCCTGGGAAGTCGAGCCTACGGCGTAAGGAGTTTTTGTGGGACAATTGATTGTTTCGAAGTTCGGTGGCACGTCCATGGGTGATGCTGAGTGCATGCTTCGCAGTGCGGAGGTCAGCTTCCGTCAGGGTTCAAGCCTTATTGCGGTTTCCGCGACGTCGGGAACGACCAATGATCTTATCGCCTTAGGGAAGACCGCCGAAGCTCAAGTGTGGCCTGAAGCGGAAAAAATTCTGACGAAGATCGAAAGTCGGCATAGAAAAATTGCTGAAGACCTGCAAATCTCAGGGGAGTCGCAAAAAAAATTAGAAGTTCTTTTTGAAGAAATGAACTCGTTGGCAAAAGGGGTGTATCTACTACGTGATTGTTCCACCAAGGCCATGGATACGCTGATGAGCTTGGGGGAAAGAATGTCCTCCGTTCTTTTTGCCGAGGCCATGGGGCGGGTTTTGACAAAACACGGTTCGACAAAAAAGGTGGAGCTTTTTGATGTCCGAACGGTTTTGCGTACGGATGATTCTTTTGGAAAAGCCAAGGCTTTGACTGGTGAAATTGCAACTTTGTGTTCTCAGCATCTGGGTTTTTTGCGTGATGGGAAGCGGGTTGTTGTCACTCAAGGTTTTATCGGAATGACAGAGGACGGCTTCACCACAACTTTGGGTCGAGGAGGCAGCGACTATTCGGCCGCGATTTTGGCGGAGGGAGTTGCGGCAGATGTGCTAGAGATCTGGACCGATGTGGCAGGAATTGCCACCACCGATCCGCGACTGTGTCCTCAAGCCAAACCAATTCGCGAGATCTCTTTTAAAGAAGCTTCAGAGCTTGCAACTTTTGGAGCAAAAGTTCTTCACCCGGCGACCTTGCTTCCCGCGATTCGAAAAAATATTCCAGTGTTTGTGGGCTCTAGTTTCGATTCGGAGGCTAAGGGCACATGGGTTCGCAAAGACGTTGAAGATCACCCCCTGATTCGTGCGATGGCGCTGCGAAAGAAGCAGGTTCTTGTGACGCTGTCGACTCCTGAGATGTTGCACGCGCATGGGTTCCTATTTCAGATCTTTAAGATATTCAACGATCACAAAGTCAGTATTGATGCCATCACGACCTCTGAGATCTCTGTCAGCGTGACCTTGGACGACTCAACACTTCTTAATAAAAAGCTTATCAGTGATCTTTCGCAGATTGCGGAGGTGCAGGTTGAGGAAAATCTTTCGTTGATTTCGTTGATTGGCAATAACATCAATCACACGCCGGGTCTTGGGAAGCAGATTTTTGAGGCGATCTCTGATATCAATGTTCGTATGATTTGTCTCGGAGCCAGTAAGCACAACTTCTGCTTCCTCGTTAATGAAGATCAAGGGGCGGAGGCGGTTCGTCGTCTGCATGAGTGTTTCATTGAGGCGGGCACAGAGGAGATGGGCTAGGTTATGGAAAAACACGATTTCTATCAGTTGATTGAGTCTCGAAAGTCGATTCGCAAATATAAGACGGATCCCGTTCCCCAAGAGGTGATTGAAAGAGTTTTGCTGGCCGGTATGCACGCGCCTTCCGGTAAGAACCGGCAGAACTGGCGATTTTTTGTCGTTACTGGAAAGAAGCGAGAGGAATACCTTCAATATTCGCAAAAGTCTTGGTTGGGCATTAAAGATATTTTGTCGCAAAGACTGAAGCCCTCTCTTTATCAGTTCACGGAAAGATTTTTTTATACCTTGGGAGATGCTCCGGTGATTGTCTTTGCGTATTCCCATAATGACTCCGAAGAGCGCTATCACACCAGCATTGGCTCTGTGTATATGGCTGTGGAAAACATGAATCTTGCTTGCCTGGTAGAGGGTTTGGGCTCTTGCACGATGGGGGCGCCACTAGAGATCAAAGACGAAGTTGATCGGTTTTTAGGTGTGGATAAACTTCCGGAATACCAGCGAGGGGAACTGGAGCTTCTTTGTGCGATGGTGTGCGGATATCCCGATCACAATCCCCCGAAGGCACCCCGGCAGTTGGAAGGGCGAGTGACCTGGCTTTAGTTAGTGGGTCTTGCCGGCTCAGATCGAATACATTGCTTATGGACTCATAAACCTATGAAATAAGGTCATTTTTTTAAAACAAATGTACCTTTTTTTGGGCCTTTTTGATATACCGCTTCCCTTATGAATCCAGTTCAAGCCTTAAAGACAAATCCCTTTGTCCTTGCCCCTATGGCCGGGATCACGGACCACGCTTTTCGCACATTCATGAAGAAACTAGATACCAGTGTGGTTGTGACCGAGTTGGTCAGTGCCAATGGTATTGAGTATAAATCTGAGCGCACGATGAAGTTGATGAGTTTCGATGAGTCGCAAAGACCTATCGGTATTCAACTTTTCGGTGAAGAGCCTGAGGTGATTGCTCGGGCCGCACAGGTTGCAGAGGCTGAGGGCTGTGATTTTGTAGACTTGAACTTTGGATGTCCTGTTCCCAAAGTCGTAAAAAAAGGGGCGGGCTCGGCGATGTTAAAAGATCCCGTGGCTTTGCAAAAGGTGCTTTCGACGGTCAAGAGTGCGATCAAAATTCCTCTGACAATCAAGATTCGCACGGGGTGGGATGCCAACTCTCGGAATGCGATTGAGGTGTGCAATATCGCCTACAATGAAGGCATCGAATGGGTGGCTATTCACGGACGCACGCGAGCTCAAGGTTATTCCGGCCTTGCGGACTGGGATTTTATTGCGGAGGTGAAGGCCCATACCAAGATTCCCATTCTTGGAAATGGAGACATCCTCACACCTCGACAGGCCAACTTAAGACTAGAGCAATCCGGCTGTGACGGGGTGATGATCGGTCGAGGATGCCTTAAAAATCCATTTATCTTTATGGACGCCCTCTCTTTGTGGAGAGGAGAGTCCCTCAAAGAAGTTCGTCGTGACTATGTGAGCCTATTTAATAACCTCAAAGATGAGGTGGTGGCGCATTGTGATGAGCACGTCACAGGTATTCAATTGAGAAAGTTTGCAGCTTGGTTCTCGACAGGTTATGCTGGGGCATCCCAGTTCAGAAAGAATCTTTTCCAATCCAAATGCAACGAAGAGATCGTGTCCTTGGCAAATGAGTTTTTTGCTAACATTGGTAATGTAGAGCAAGAGGACACCAGTGGGGAAGAGTTTCTCATGGGTGGTCACGGATAGGAACCGTGACGGAAACTTGGCGTGAAATTTATTGATTTTAGTTTTAGTGTTTTTAGGTTTTTAAGAGAAATAACGAAGGGTAAATATGATTCAAGATCCAAAGAAAATTAGAAATATCGCTATCATCGCACACGTCGACCACGGAAAGACAACCCTGGTTGATCACTTGATCAAACAAGCAGGAACTTTCCGTGACAACGAACACGTTGAAGAGCGTCTCATGGACTCAATGGATCTTGAAAGAGAGCGTGGTATCACCATCGCAGCCAAGAATGCGTCCTTCATGTACAAAGACATTAAAGTAAATATCGTCGATACTCCGGGCCATAGTGACTTCGGTGGTGAGGTTGAGCGTATCTTGAACATGGTCGATGGTTGTATCCTTCTTTGTGATGCTTCCGAAGGCCCCCTTCCGCAAACTCGCTTCGTGTTGAAAAAGGCTCTTGAGGGCGGCAAAAAGGTGATCGTTTGTATCAATAAGATCGACCGTGCCGATGCTCGTATTCAAGAAGTTCACAATGAACTTTTTGATCTATTCATCGATCTTGATGCGACGGAAGAGCAGTGCGATTTCCATACAGTTTATGCTATTGCTCGTGAAGGTATGGCGACCTTGGATCCAAACGTCAATACAGGATCTTTGGAAGTTCTTTACGATGCGATCGTCAACCTTGTTCCTCCTCCACAAATTGAAGAGAACGCACCACTTCAGGTGATGGTTTCCAACATTTCTTACAATGACTACGTAGGTCGTTTGGCGATCGGTCGTATGAGAGCGGGAACAATCAAGGTTGGTGACGAAGTTCTTTGCGTTCAGGCGAATACTCAGAAAAAAGTGAAAGTATCTGCGTTGTTCCAGTACAAGGTTAACTCTCAAGTTCCGGCTCAAGAAGTGGGCGCGGGAGATATCGTGGTTATCGCGGGTATGGAAGATTTCACTATCGGTGATACGATCACCTCCGTTTTGGATCCTCGTCCGCTTCCTCGTATCCGAGTTGAAGAGCCGACGGTGGGCATGGTGTTCTCAGTGAACAACGGACCTTTCGCGGGACTTGACGGTAAAAACGTGACTTCACGTAAGATCCTCGAGCGCTTGGAAAGAGAGCTTTTGTACAACGTAGCGATTCGCGTGGAAAAAACAGACAACACGGACGCCTTCAAGGTTGTTGGTCGTGGTGAGTTGCAGTTGGGCGTTTTGATTGAACAAATGCGCCGTGAGAATTTTGAACTTTTGGTGTCTAAGCCGACCGTTGTCTTTAAAGAAGAAAACGGCAAAAAATTGGAGCCGATGGAGATCGCGGTTATCGATATCGAGGACCAATTCGTAGGGGCTGTGACTGAAAAGCTTGGAAAACGTAAAGGTGTTATGACGAACATGGTTCAAAAAGGATCTGGTCGTACACGTCTTGAGTTCCGAATTCCTTCTCGTGGTTTGATCGGCTATCGTTCTGATTTCTTGACGGACACTCGTGGTACGGGCCTTTTGAATACGCAGTTTGACGGTTGGGATGACTACCGTGGTGAGATTGAACACCGTATGAACGGAGCAATGATTTCTGACCGCAAAGGGAATGCAACCGCTTATGCGATCTGGAATCTTCAAGAGCGTGGCATCATGATGGTTGAGCACGGGGATGATGTGTACGAAGGCATGATCGTTGGTGAACACGCCAAAGAGAATGATCTAGAAGTAAACATCACTCGCGAGAAAAAATTGACGAACGTACGTGCTTCGGGTTCTGATGAAGCTATCCGTCTGGTTCCTGTGAAGAAGATGACTTTGGAAAGAGCGATGGAGTGGATCAAAGAATCTGAGTTGATCGAAGTGACTCCTAAGAACATCCGTCTTCGTCTTCGCGAACTGGACCCTCATAAACGTGCGAGAGCAGCGAAGGAATAATGAGTACGAACGTCGCCATTGAAATTAAAGATCTGACAAAGAAATACGACGATAAAGTCGCTGTGGATGGAATCAGTCTTGAGATTTATAAGGGCGAATGTTTCGGACTTTTAGGTCCTAACGGGGCGGGCAAATCAACAACGATGAAGATGATGTATTGCTCGGCCCTGGTTTCCAGCGGCGAACTTTATGTGCTGGGTTTGAATGTTAAAAAGAATTATCGCGAGATCAAATCTCGCATAGGGGTCGTCCCGCAAGAGGACGGCCTTGATCCAGACTTCACTGTTCTTGAGAATCTTTTAGTCTATGCCAGTTTCCACAAAATTCCCAAACCAGAAGCAGAGCTTCGCGCTCAGGCTTTATTGCGTCTGATGAAGCTGGAAGAATACCAGGATCGCTCGGTTGAAACCTTGAGTGGTGGTATGAAACGTCGCTTGGCGATTGCTCGTGGCCTGATTAATTCGCCCGAGGTGATCTTTCTTGATGAGCCGACCACGGGGCTGGATCCTCAAGCGCGGATCTGGATCTGGGATTTCTTTAAACACCTGAAGTCCGAAAAAAGCACACTGGTGTTGACGACGCACTATATGGAAGAAGCTGAGCAGATGTGTGATCGTGTGGCGATTATTGATAACGGTCGAATTCTGACGGTGGGAACGCCGCGCGATCTGATCCGCGATTTGATTGGTAAAGAGGTTGTTGAGTTTGACACAAACCCTGTGGATTTGAACTATTATCTGGGGCGCTTGCGTGCCGAAGGATTTTCTTATCAGGTCATTAAAGATACAGTCTCTGTATTGATAAAAGAGAATCAAGAAGGTCGTCGCGTGGTGGACTTGATTGCCAGCGATAAGATCTTCATTCGAAAGCCAACTTTGAACGATGTGTTCTTAAAGCTTGCTGGGCACCAGCTTCGGGATGAATAGCATGAAGTTCAAAGAGTATTTCGCCATTCCAAAAGTAAATAGTGGAGCCCTTCAGGTCTGGTCGCGCAACTTCTTGTACTTCAAGAAGACCTGGCTGGTTTCTTTGTTCTGGATTGTTTTAGAGCCGGTAATTTATTTGGGCGCGATTGGTTTTGGCCTGGGTGCTTTCGTTAATAACATGAATGGTTTTTCTTATATCGAGTTTTTCTTCCCGGCCCTCTTGTCGACGACAGCCATGATGGTGGCCTTTTTTGAAGGCACTTACGGGAACTATACGAAACTCACTCATCAAAAGACCTATGCGACGATCATGTTGACACGAGTGGGTCCCGAAGAGATTGTGGCAGGCGAACTCTTGTGGGCCGCCAGCAAAGGTTTTTTTGGCGTGATGGGCGTAACACTTGTGGCGATGTTTTTTGGTCTTATTGATTCCTATCGGATCATTTTGGCGTTGCCGATTTTATTTCTATTGTCGGCGCTGTTCTCCTGTATCGGAATGATCTTCACTTCGTTCGCCAGAAACTATGATTCTTTTATTTATTCCACGTCGGGCTTGATCGTGCCGATGAGTTTGCTCAGTGGAACTTATTTTCCCCTAGAGCAACTGCCAACGGGACTTCGTTATGTGGCTTACTTGTTTCCTTTGACTCACGCTGTGTCCGCTGTTCGCGAAGTTTTGCACAAAGGGCCGACGCTTTGGGTGGGAGTTCATGTCCTGGTCTTGCTTGTGGCCACTTGGGTATGCATGAACATTTCGTTCTTCCGCATTCGTCGCAAGCTGTTAAAGTAATCTTAATAGGCGCGCAGATTTTTTATAAAAGTACGTAGCTCTTTGGCTTTCTCTTTTGTGGGCACCTTATGGAAGCGCGCCACCAATCCAAAAGTTTTATTGTTCGTGATAAACGCAAAGAAGTGGCGTTCCTTGAAGAGCGCCCTTTCGTCTTCATCACGAAGAATGATTTCACAAATCTGCCCACTGCGAGGAGAAGCAAAAAGCTCTTGGCTCGTTGTCTTAAGAGAAATTTCGGTACTTGGCCCGAAGGTTTGATCGGCGAGCTTTTGGCAAAGATCTTTATCCATTTTATTGGCAGAGGCCGCTGAGAACTCATAGACGTCTAACATGCGTTGATCGGATTCTTTGACGTCTTTACGAGTGAGTACCCCCGAAAAAGCCGTGCTCTTGTTGATATCTAAAAGGGCTTTGTCTTCTTTTCCCAAGAACTCTATGTCTTCGCCAGCGGTAAAAGGGGACTTCTTCGCCAAACAAGGTGAAGAAGAAAAGAGGAGGCCCAAGGCACAAAAAAAGATTGAGAGAGTCAGCTTATTCATCGTTAATGTCCCCGAACTGTTAGCGAGTGCCATTTGCAGAGTTGTCGACCGTTGTATTGGAACGACTTTGGGCTTTTTTTACTTTTTCTACGATGCCGGCGAAAACGGAGGCAGAGCTCTTCTCAAAAGAGAACCCCGAGATGGATACGCCCTCGCTCTTGATTTTTACATCGTAAGATTTCCCATTTTCCAGCGTGACGTTGAAGTTTGTTCCATCGTAGCAAATTTTTTTGACGTAGGAGTCGTCACTATAGATTTCTGAAGGTTTCCACACGTGACCTTCAAGCTTGATTTTGGGGCCTACAGTGCGAATCTCAAGACCTGCGGTCAACAACCAGGAATCCGTCGTTAGCATGACGGGGAGATTCTGAAAAATTTTGGGAAGTTGATCTTTCTTTTGTTCAAATTCGGAAGCCGTCGTCACGCACGTTTCCGCTTTGCAAAACTGCGAAGTCAAACTAAGTGCGATAAAAAGTAGGCCGATTTTAAGACGGTAAACAAAACATTCCATAGTCTTACTATCGGCACTTTCAGAGTGAATATAAAGAAGTTCTTAAATTATGTAATAATGTTGGAAGAAACAGACTTGCTCCATTGGACTTTGGTCCTAGGTGGATTTGGTCAATCGACTTCCGTAACCTTAATGCCGTTCTTTTTCAACAAGGCTGCGAAGACGCCGTCGCCGGCGATGACGTTTCCGGAAAAAGAGCCATCGTAAATTCGATTGCTTCCACACATCGGAGATTTCGATTTTAGAAATGCCTCCGTAGCACCACAGAGCTTCGCAATTTGCAGGGCCTCTTCAGCGCCGCGCAGGAATTCGCGGGTGACGTCCTTTCCTTGTTTTGTCAGGACTTGTTCACCCACTCGTTCTGCCGGGGGCCTTGGCGTGGACAGACCCCCTAATTGTTCGGGGCAGACAGGCAACGCCTCTCCTCTTTGCACCATTGCTTGGATCTCAGTTCGAGTTTTAGCTTGGCAGTCGAAACGACAATGCGAACCAGAAAGGCAGGCGGAGACGATTTTCATAGGTCCTCATTTTCTCCCTGCTCCGCATTTTCAAGATCTTGGAGCGTGGGAACGTCCTCCGGAGAAATATTGAGTTCTTCAGGAGGCGGTTGGGGTTGGAAGAAATAGGAAACTTGATTGATGGCAATGTTGTATTCATCCTCAGAGATGCGATGATACCGGTACATATCTTCAATGATACGACTGAGTCGGTTTTTGGCAAATGAGGTCAGTTCTTTTCGATAGTAAGACTGTGAATACTTGATCGGATTTGGGAGAACCATGGCAAGGAAAGCGCTTTCGACCATGTTAAGTTCTGCCGGTGTCTTTTTGAAATAATATTGAGCCGCCGCTTTCACGCCATAAATGTTCTTCCCAAACTCGACGACATTGAGATAGCGCTCAAGAATTTCTTTCTTGGTCAGGGTTTTTTCAATTCGATCTGTGATAAGAGCTTCGAGTCCCTTGCGAATGAAAGTTCGATCTTTGGTCAGAAACATATTCTTTGCCAACTGCTGGGTAATGGTAGAACCGCCGCGTTTAAAGATGCCAGTTTCCCAACCCTCACGGGCATTTTTTTCTATGGCGACCCAGTCAAAACCGCTGTGATTCCAGAAGTTAGAGTCTTCTGTGAGAATGATCGTTTTTTGAAGAAGCGGAGAAATTTGTTTAAGCGGGACATAGTTTTTGGAGCCGGGGCAAAGTTCGACCTGATACATTTTTGTTGTCAGGCATCCCTTGATTTCCTTTTCGGAGGGGAGCCAAAACCACAAAATGGCCAGGGCACTTGCCATGACTGTGAAGACTCCTAAAAAGAAAAAAAATGCTTTTTTCATTGAGATCCTATGAAAGCAAACCCTGATCTTTCATCCATTGAACGCTATTGTGAATCGCGTCCTTTGCTGGACGAGGTTTAAATTCCAATTCCGTTTGAGCTTTTTTTGAATCAAACCAGTGATACATGGTGGCCGTATAGGCATTTTCCCGACTCAGGGGGCCTTTAAATCCTAGGCTCTCTAGAAAATCTCCGAAGGCACCCACGGCATGTAAAAGAGCATCAGGCAGTTGGTAGGGCGGCGCTTTCACGCCGGCTTCCGCTGCGATCAAAGAAAATAGATCTTTGATAAGAATATTTTCACCGGCCAAAATATATCTTTCGCCATTGCGCCCTTTCTTCCAGGCACTGAGAATTCCAGCAACCACATCTTCTACAGCGACAACGTTCACTCCGCCCGAAGTGTAGAACTTCAACTTTCCTTGAGCGACCTTGAGTTGCATTTTTCGACTGCCTTTTTTGGCGTCTCCCGCTCCATAAATCGTTGAGGGGTTTAAGATCACTGCATCGATTTCGCCCTTGTTGCAGGCGGCTTTTACAATCTCTTCGGCTTGGTGTTTTGTTTCAAAATAGCCTAAGTTTAAATCGGCAATATTGTAGGAAGATTCTTCGTTAAGAATTTCGTGGGTTGTATAACCCGCCCCGATTGCAACCACCGAAGACAAATAGACCAGGCGGCGAATCTTGTGTTCGCGACAGACGGACACAACATTGGCGGTCCCCTGGACGTTGACTTTGTCCATAAGACTGCGTTGAGACTTTTTATATGCAATCACGCCCGCTAAATGGAAAACAGAATCCATTCCTTTAAAAGCTTCAATAAGCGACGGAATGTCTGTGACATCCCCATGAACGTATTTGCAATGAACCCCATCCAATTCCGAGATATCACTTTTGGGACGAACCAAGGCATAAACTTCGTGGCCTTCGTTCACGAGAGCTTTTGTTACCCAGCTTCCTAAAAAGCCGTTAGCACCTGTCACTAGAACTTTCATGAGGGCGTCACCTTTTCCGACTCCATTTTAGCAAGGAGTCGTTGGCAGAGTTTGGCAAAAAGAATTCCAAAGAGACATCCCAGCAGGGCTCCACAAAGAACATCCGTTGGAAAATGAACTCCATTGTAGACCCGGCTGTATGCAACAACAGTTGCCAGTGTATATACCGGTATTGCAACCGGAGGAAAAATCGCACTGGTGAAGCTTGCAAAACTAAACATATTTGTCGCGTGGTTAGACACAAAACTGTAGCCCCCAAAAGGGGCTCGGACTTGAACTTGAAGGCCGGAGGTCTCTGCAGGGCGGGGGCGCTGAATCGTTTTTTTGAGGGCCCAATTTCCAAAGCCATCGGAGGCGGACACCGCGACAAGACAGAAAAAAAAGATGATGAGCCCACGCTTCAGTCCTCGTCGCCAAATAAAGAGTCCGAGAATAAGGGGAACTATGAAAACTTTAAAGAAGAACGTCTTGTGAAGGTCGGTGATGAAAGGAAAAAATGCATCCGCCCACGCCGCCGTCCATTGGGAGTTCACCATTAAAAAAAGGCTCTTATCAAGGCCTAAGATAAAATCGAGCATCATGACGACTCTACCCTAGTTTTTCGCTCGCAGAAAGTCTAGGTCTTCGAGGGGTCTAAGTGTCAGATGTGATCCCCTGTGGCATCATTTTCCCTATGGATAAAGCAACATTGTTAGGCCTCCTTGTGGGTTTTGGTGGGATTTTACTCGGGAACCTTCTTGAGGGGGGCCACATGAGTTCGCTCATGCAGCTCACAGCATTTATTATCGTGTTAGCCGGAACCGTCGGAGCGGTGATGGTTTCTAGTTCTGAAAAAGATTTGAAATCTGGATTGCAGCTCGCCAAAAAAGCCTTCCAGAAAGAAGAGAGCGACGCCAAAAAGCGCATTCGAGAAATCGTCGATTGTTCGCGTATCGCCAAAAAAGAATCTCTTTTGGCCTTAGAACCAAGAATTGGTCGTATTGAAGATGCTCTTTTGAAAAACATTCTTCGCAACGTAGTCGATGGCGTGGAGACTGAAACCATCCGAGATATTTTTGAAACACAGATTCACACGGAAGAAGAAGAGCTTTTAGCCGGGGCCAAAATATGGACGGATGCGGGGGGCTTTGCGCCCACGATCGGAATTATTGGGGCCGTGCTGGGCCTTATTCACGTGATGGGAAACTTGACGGATACGAGTAAGTTGGGCGGTGGAATTGCCGTGGCCTTTGTCGCCACTGTTTATGGCGTGAGTTCGGCGAATTTGCTGTTTCTTCCTTTAGGCAATAAACTAAAACGTCGTGTGCAGTCGCTGTCCCGAGAAAAACAAATGGTTTTGGAGGGCGGGCTTTTGATTGCCAGTGGTGTAAATCCCGTCGTGTTGGAACAAAAACTTTATGCCTTTCTTGACTCTGAGCAAAGATAGGTCGGAACTTCATGGCAAGAAAACACAAAAAGCATGAAGAACATGAGAATCACGAAAGATGGTTGGTTTCTTATGCCGATTTTATCACGCTGCTTTTTGCGTTTTTCGTTGTTATGTACGCCACCTCCACTGCCAATGAAGAAAAACAGAAAAAATTTGAGGACTCGATCAAGTTAAATCTTCACTTGGCGGGGAACGGGAATGGCTCCGAAGGCGATGCCATTCGCGATACAATCGCTGAATTAGAAATGCCGGTGGGTAACTTTCCTCGTAAAGGTGGACCTCAAGAGGTTGCAGACTTTGTGGAAAGGTCTTTGGATAAGTCCATGGCGGGGGATCAGAAGAACAAAGCCATTCAAGATATTTATCATGACGCCGTGGGTGTGCGTATTGCCTTAGCGGCATCCACTTTCTTTCCGGAAGGATCGGCGAAACTGAAGATGTCGTCGCTGGAGTCTTTAGATAAAGTGGCTGAAGTTCTTAAAACCAACGACAAAAGAATTATCATTGAAGGACATACGGACGACGTTCCTATGGCGGGCGATCTATTTCCAAGCAATTGGGAGCTTGCCGGGGGCAGGGCGTCTGCGGTTGTTCGCTACTTTGTGAAATATCACAGTCTGGATCCCAAGCGGTTTGTGGCCATCTCCTATGGCGACCAAAAGCCGATCGTTCCCAACGACAACGACGAACATCGCGCGATGAATCGTCGGATTGAAATCTTTATTGTCACGGATAAAAAGAAAATGGAGATATAAAAAAAGCCGAGACTCATCGTCTCAGCTTTTTTGGGTCCGAAGAGAGGAAAGAGCGGATTACACGCACTCTTTCAGTTTTCTAACAACTTCCAAAGCTTTGGTGCGATCTACTTTTTTCACTTCCATAATGGCTTCAATAAAGGCCTCTTCAGAAGAACCTTTTTTTCCGGATTCAATAATTTGATCATGGCGCTCAATGATTTTTGTATAAGAGTCTCTCTCTGCCTTTGAGAAGCGAGTCAAAATCGCCTCTGGCAAAGTTTCCAGCTTTTGCAAAGCGGCTGTTGTTTCTGCCATTTCCTGGGTGTTGAGTTCTTTGCCTGACTTGCGAGCGCCGGTGAGGGCAGAGTTTGCTAACAAAGTGGCAGACGCCGTGGCTGCGGCATCAATAGATTGCCCTTCAGCAGAATCTTTTTTGGAAATCTCTGTAGCCATCTTTTTTGCTGCAACGATGGTTGCCAGGCTATCAAGGCGTTCTGCGGATTTGGTAGGCTCCGATTTAAGAGCAATCGCTAAAGAGTTATTTTTTCCAGAGGAAAGTTGCAATTCGTTGATCAGCTTATCTTGAGCAACCTTCACTTGTTGACCGCTCAGACCTTTGGCAGTCATAGCTTTGCCAAAAGCCGCTTCTTTAATCTGTTTCGTGTAGTCGACAAGGACTTCACGAGTTGTCTTTACTGGGGCCGCTGATGCCACCGTGAAAGACATTGATGTTGCTAAGGCTAGCATTCCGATCACAAGACCTTTTTTCATAACTCTCTCTCCCTTTACCTGTTCATACTTTTTACAGGGCACTCCAATTTTGGGGTTTCTCCGACCTCAGAAGTGCCTTGTTTAATTTAAAACTTTCCAATATCTAATTTATCAAAAGCTGTACCAATCCTAGTACTTACCTGGCATCGTCATTCCGCGCATTGAATTGAGCTTTGCCTGGATTTCATTGTTAAACTGCTGCTGTTCCATATTGAGACGCTTGAGATTGCGGATTTTATCCCAGCTCACTGCGTTCGCCATGCTTCCATACATCATGACCTCTGAGGCCAGTCCCTGAAGTTGTTCCAGGACAGTCACTGCAAGGTTTCGTTGATTTGTATTTAGCTTAACTTGAGCACCTTCTTGCGCATCGCCAACGCCTAGGGCTGCGGATAGTTTTGCCAAAGCGGTTTGAATATTCTGAAGCTGCTCTTCAAGCTGATAATTCTCCAGATCCGACTTGATCACATCCCGTCCATCCATCTTGGTCACCTGAATTCTTTTGATGAGGCCATTCAAGATTGCAAATTGATTTTC
>JAHRXB010000129.1 GCA_019104905.1 Bdellovibrio sp. | reverse complement strand
TGCCAAAAGAACTTCGTGAGAGCCTTTAAAGGCTTCTACATAGTCTTTTTGAAAAACCTTCCGACGAGACGTCGCACTTCGCGGTTCAAAAACAGAGAAGACCTTACGTCCCGGGTATTTCTTTTGAATTCCCTTCACTGTTTCGCGAACCGCCGTTGGATGATGGGCAAAATCTTCGATCACCAAGATCCCATTAGGCTCCCCTAGAATTTCTTGACGACGTTTTACTCCTTCAAAAGACTCAAGAGCTCGTTGGATCTTATTTTCTGAAAATCCCAGACACTTCGACATTGCCACAACCGCCGTCGCATTGAGAATATTATAATCGCCGGTGATCTGCATCGCATACGGGCCTAAGATTTCACCCTTATGATGAACCTCAAAACCAACGCCATTTTGATCCTGGAATAAAACTTTTGCGCGGAAGTCACACTCAGACTTAAAGCCATAGGTGAACGAGTTTTTGCATTTCGCAAGCTTTCTTAATTCTAAAACATTGGCGTCTTCACCACAGGCAATCAAAGTTCCATTTTCGGGAATCAAATTCATAAGACGAGCAAAGGAATCCTTTACGGCCTGCAGGTCCTTATAGATGTCCGCGTGATCAAACTCCACAGAGGTTAGAATCACGTGTTTGGGACGATAGTGGACAAACTTGGGGACTTTATCAAAGAAGGCGGTATCATATTCGTCACCTTCAATAACAAAATAATTCCCTTCTGGATTCTTAAAAGATTGAGAAAAATTCTTAGGAATTCCGCCGATCAAAAAACCCGGTTTCACACCTTGAGTTTCCGCCACCCAAGACATCATCGACGTGGTGGTGGTTTTCCCATGCGTTCCGGAAACAACGACGCTTTCACGGTTTTCGATGATGAACTCACCCATCGCTTTGGGTAAAGATGTATAAGGAATACCCAGTTTCATGAGTTCTTGGGCTTCTTCGTTGTTGGCTGAAATCACATTTCCAACAATCACAAAATCAGGACGAGGATGAAGGTTTTCCGCCTTGTAGCCTTTCATGATTGAAATTCCCAAACTCTCAAGCTGAGTTGACATTGGAGGATAAGGATTTAAATCACTTCCCGTGATCTTAAACCCGCGATCCTTTAAAAGCCCCGCCATCGAGGCCATCGCTGTTCCGCAAATTCCCATCAAGTGAATATGACTTCCCGGTTTTAATTCCATCTAAACCCCACTGCGTCGGTAATTTTCAACAATCCAATTATGTATCTCGGGACGTAACTTTCCAAAGGCTTTATTTTCAGAGCCGTACAAGACCCGATTGGATAAAATAATCACACTCATATCCATCTTAGGGTCATACCACACCGAGGTTCCGGTAAAGCCCGTATGCCCGATAGAATCTAAAGAAAAATAGGTTCCACAGCTTGCCGATCCCGGAGTGGGCATCATGTACCCCATGGCCCAATCGCCTTTTCCTTCCGGCAAGGCTCTTTTTGCAAAGAGCTGCGCCGTCTTTTGGCGAATGGAATAGCGAGCAATCCCCATAAGCTGTGAACGCAAATGCAGCGAGAACCAACCCACATCGTCAATACTGCCAAAAAGCCCTGCATGAGTCGACACCCCACCTAAAGACCAGCAGTTGAGATCGTGCACTTCCCCTTGAATCAGCTTCTTGCGAACGGGACATTCTTCTGTCGGCGCAAACAAACCCACTCGAGTTGAAAACTGATTGTCAGGATGAAACTCCAACGTGGTGCCCAGATAAAACTTATTTTTAATATCTTCCCAGACATCCAAAAGAGGTTTATCGAATAATTTTTCAATGATGAAACTCAACACCAAGAATCCCACATCCGAATAAACTGCCGTGTCCTGTTTTTCTAACTTCAGACCTTGAAGCATTTGCTGAAGTTGCTCGCGGCGCTTCTCGCGGGGCAGTTGGGTGTTGATCTCTTGGTACAGCGGCAGCCACCAAGGAAGCCCAGAACTATGAGTCAATAGTTCGGTCACTTTGGTTTCTTTATGAATAAACCAAGGCAGAATTTCTGAAACTTTGGTTTCAAAATTCCACTTCCCAAGTTCAAAGGCATACATCATGGCCTGAGTCGCAAAGATCACCTTCGTAAGACTTGCCAAATCATAATACGCATAGTTATTGCCGACAGCCACGTCGCAGATGATTCGTCCGCCCTGATAGGCCCGAACCATCACTCCAGGAGTCGTATCCTTAATGCGCTCTTCAAGCTGTTTGATCAGATTCTTTTCAAGTACTGAAAATTTCACTTACGTCCTCCGGTTTCTATCAACAGATGACCACGCCCTTCTTTCACACTCAAAACACAAGGAGTATTAAAAGGAACGGGTCTTTGAATCACCGCATGTCCAGCTTCCAACCCTTGAAAGACTGGGATATCTAAATCTTGCGCCCAGCGCTTAAAGACCAATTTAAAATTATTTTTCTTAGTGGCGGGTTCTTCGCCCCCAATAAAGTCCCCTAAAATCAACCCATGACAGTTTTTGAAAACACCCGCCTGACGGAATTGCTCAAACATTCGATCAATGCGGTAACCTCTTTCACCAAGGTCCTCGACAAAAAGCAGGGAATTCCGCGCTTGAATCTGCCAGGGGGTCCCCATCGTCGACTGCAAGACGGTCAGATTCCCTCCGACAACTTTGGACTTTAAATTTCTCACCTTCGACGCGGCCTCATTCAAAGGCTTTAACTTCTTAAACTCAACATGAGTTTGCTCTCCGAAAAGAATGCGATGCACTTCTTTCTCAAGCTTCGGCGGCACCAGGTTTCGTCCTAAACGATCCAACAAAGGCGCATGAAGAGGCTTCCAGCCCCACTCTTGCACAAAGAAGGTATGCAGCGACGTAATATCACTGATTCCAATAAGCAACTTTGGTTCTTTCGGTTTTTTGAGCTTAGAGAGCATCGGAACTAGGCGGTTGCTGCCGTATCCTCCGCGCAGGCACCAAATAACTTGAGAATCCTTGGACTCAATCGCCGCTTTTAAAAAAGCAAATCTGTGTTCGTCTTCATGAGCATGCAAAAAATGCGGTTTAATCAGTCCCTTGGGAATTCGCGGCTGCAGTTTCCATTTTAAAAGAAAATCCCGCGCGCCATCCACTTCATGAGCTTGCGACGGATAACCCGGAGCCACCACATCAATCACATCGCCATCTTTAAGAAATTTCCAGTTAGACACCGCTACACTCTCTTAATAATATCTTTAATCGATTTTTTATGTTTTTTACCGGTAAAGATCTCATCGATCTCTCTCGGTTTCAAAAGACTGCGCACTTGATCGTCCACAACCAATTTATCCTTTAGATGCTCTCCGTAACCTAAAGAGTGACATAGGCGCTGAACCAACGCATACGCCTCCTCGCGAACCATGCCTTTTTGAATAAGTGCTAAAAGAACATGAGAGCTGAAGATTTGACCTTGCGAACTTTCAATATTTTCAAGCATCCGTTTCTTATTAACATCCAAGCCATCCAAAAGAATGCTCATACGATTCAAAGCATAATCAGCCACAATAAAAGCATCCGGGAAAACAACCCGCTCAGCCGAAGAATGACTGATATCTCGTTCATGCCAAAGAGCCACGTTCTCTAGACCCGCAATCGCATAACCACGCAAAAGGCGAGACAATCCCGTAATGTTTTCCGCACTGATAGGGTTCTTTTTATGGGGCATTGCCGAGGACCCTTTTTGTCCCTTTGTGAATCCCTCAGTCACCTCCGCCACGTCACTTCTTTGCAGGTGGCGAAGCTCCACGGCCAACCGCTCTAACCCAGTACCCAAGATCGCCAAGGCGTTAAGCATCTCGGCATGACGATCCCGAGGAATGACTTGCGTCGCGATGGTTTCAGCTTTTAAACGAAGTTTTTTTGCCACCAAGGCTTCAACCTTCGCCGGCTGACTGGAATATGTTCCGACCGCCCCGCTCAGTTTACAAATCATCATATTGTCCAAGGCGGCCTTCACGCGCTTTTTATTGCGTTCCGTTTCAGCCAGGAAGCCGGCCATCTTAAACCCGAAAGTCGTAGGCTCTGCAAACATCCCATGGGTGCGTCCGGCACACAAAGTTTCCGCGTGCTTCGTCACCAGGTTTTTTAAAGATTTCTCTAGGGCGACGATCGACTTCATCAACACCGCTCCCGCTTCACGAATTTGCAGACTGAAGGCGGTATCAAGAACATCAGAGGACGTCAGGCCATAGTGAATGTATTTCCCTTGCGGTCCCACGCTCTCTGCCAGATTTGAAACAAACGCGATAACGTCATGTTTGGTTTCTTTTTCGATTTCAGAAATACGCTTCACATTAAATCGCGCCTTTTGCGCAATCGTTTTCGCAGCTCCTTTAGGAATGATTCCCAGTTGCGCCTGAACTTGCGCAACGGCGATCTCCACTTCCATCATTTTTCCGAATCTATGATCCGCATGCCACAAGAGGCCCATTTCGGGTCGGGTGTATCGTTCGATCACGGAGCTTGTTCCTTTCTCTTTTTCTCTTTTTGTTCTTTCAAAAGCTTTTCTTTCCACCAATGAGAAATTTTACCTAAGATCATTTCATGGCGCTCGAAATAAGCTCCCCAGGAATAATGAGGCCACTCCTCTGGACCATCTAGATGCAAGTTACTAAAAAGAACTTTTCC
>JAHRXB010000124.1 GCA_019104905.1 Bdellovibrio sp. | reverse complement strand
ATTGTCGGTGTGGCGGCAGCCAATGCCGGTCGTTCTGAGATTCTCCTCAGCGGTGTGGCTGGTCTTGTGGCCGGTGCCATGTCGATGGCTGCCGGAGAATATGTCTCGGTCAGCTCTCAAGCGGATACGGAAAATGCGGACCTTGCGCGCGAAGCCAAAGAGTTGGCAGCCGATCCTGACTTTGAGAAAGAAGAGCTTGCTCAAATCTATGTAAAACGGGGTCTCGATTCAGAAGTAGCCCATAAGGTCGCCGAGCAGCTTATGGCTCACAACGCTCTAGAAAGTCACGCACGCGACGAACTGGGAATCACCGAATCTACGATTGCTCGCCCGATTCAAGCCGCATTCGCATCGGCCGCCACCTTTTCTGTTGGTGCGGGTCTTCCCCTCCTTGTGGTACTTCTTGCAGAATATAAAAATCTGGTTTATTCGGTCTCCTTGGCGTCCTTGTTTTTTCTAGTCGTCCTTGGAATTGTTGCGGCTCGTGCCGGTGGGGCGAGTGTTTTGAAAGGCGCCCTTCGGGTGGGCTTTTGGGGGGCCTTCGCGATGTTAGTCACAGCCCTGATTGGAAAACTTTTTGGAACAGTAGTTCAGTAGAAAATAATATGAATATGAAAAAGATCCCCAAAAAATATCAGCCCAAAGGATTTGAAATTCTTCATGAAGATTTAGATCTTATCATTGGCAACAAGGCCCCCGGCGTCCTCACCGTTGCCGCAATGTGGGAAAATGAAAACACGGTTCACAATCTTCTCAATCAATACGTTCGCAAAGGGAACCCCAGGTCACGAAAATGTGTCTATGTGGTTCACCGACTGGATCAAGCGACCTCCGGGATTTTGATTTTTGCAAAAACAGAAGAGGTCCAGCATTTCCTGAAAGATAACTGGAAATCGACAGTCAAAACTTATTACGCCATCGTTCACGGACATCTTAAGAAAAAAAGCGGCACCATTTCAAGTTACCTCACGGAAGATGAAAATTATGTGGTTCATTCAAGCTCTGACGCCGACAATGGCAAATTGGCCATCACAGAATATACAGTGCTAAAAGAAACCGACAAATTCAGTCTTCTAAAAATCAATCTTGTAACGGGTAAGAAAAACCAAATTCGTGTCCATCTGGCTGGCGAAGGTCATCCCTTGGTTGGCGACACCAAGTATGGCAAAAGTTCGACAACTCATAAAGATCTGAGATTGCACTCGTCAGAGATTGAATTCACTCACCCCCACAGCAAACGCAGAATGAGTTTCAAAGCTCCCATCCCCAAATACTTCCGAAGTTTAATCGAATACGACTACTAAAAAGAGCGCAGTCACTTTTTATCAGAGTGTGTGTCCTTTTTCCGCTTCCACTCTAAGAACATAAAGACCGACACCACAAAAACAAGAGGAACTAAGATATATAGCAAATTGAATAGTTTCGTTTTCAATCTTTCATCTATTTGAGAAAAGCCGGGTAGATAGATAAAATGAATATACAATGAAAGAGCATAGGCTCTCATCTTTTGAGATCGCATAGAACATCCTTTTTTAAAAGGATGGCGACCCTACCACCGAAATACTTCTGCCCTAAATTGAACAGAACCCTTGTATCAAAAATGTCTTTTCATATTATTCAATCCCTGGCTCCTTGTCATCAGTTATTGCAGACACACAAAACAGTCTTGAAAGGGCCCCCGGGGGGATTGGAATTTGCGCATTAAGGTTGTGTCCAGAAGATATTTTATCTATAACCACTTCACGCGCCGCACTTCAAAAAAGTACGGCGTACCTTTCAGAAGGAGATTGGTGTGTTTGGGGTTGAGATCAGTAGTCCGAATATATTTGTGAAGAGTAAAAATCATTCCTATACCTATGCTGTCGATGGGAGTCTTCCTAATCCTTTGGAAGCGACCTATGCGGCCTTGGCAGGATGCGCAGGAGTCTATGCTTTGAAAGTTTGTAAAAAATTGGCGAAGTCTCCTGAGGGAATTAAGATCTCTTGCCGTCCTGTCAATCGTGCCGACAATCCTCTGACTTTGAGTAAATGGACCACAGTGATTGAATTTCCAGAAGGCTGGAGCGAGGAAGAGCAAAACCTTGTCCTCAATGAAGTTCAAAAGTGCGCCGTGAAGGAATTGATCTCTACGGGAAGTCAGATTCAGTTCGCTACTGAAAAGGCCTAGAACAAGAAGCCGCGACCAGCCTTGCCTTGACGGTGAGGCTGCACGGGGCACATAATCAGAAGGACATGTTAAAGAGAAGCCTTCTGTTCGTTCTATCTCTCAGTGCGCACCTTATTTGCTTCGCAGCGAATGCGCAGACGCCGATAGCTCTCGCTCAAGATGAGTCCTCAAAAAACATCACCTTCTTCTTACGATCAGGTACGAGTGCTCATGGAGTTCAAGACCCCCGACTGGTTCAATTTAAAGACCTCCATGAGTCCGAACTAAAACTCAGTTACTCAGATCAAGATCTCTGGATTCAGTTTCGTTTAAAAAATAATAGCGAGTTTCCACTTCAAAAAGTCTTATTGTTGGACTCCCCTCTCTCCGGCAAACTCACATTAATAAAAGAGTCTTCGCCCCCGGCACACTCAGGGCCCGGGTATCCCCTGTCCGAGAGAGCCTATCCAAGTCGCTTAGGAGCTTTTGCCATTTCGCTAGAACCTCACGAGGACGCCCTCTTCTATCTTAAACGAAGCTCCCACCACGCCCTGAATGCCCATGTTATGATAGCAACTCCACAAGAAGTGGAAAAGATGGAGGGCACCGCCAAAGCCATCTTCTTCTTTTATCTTGGCGGCATCCTTTCATTGGTCATCTATAATTTTATGCTGGGTCTTTTCACAACTCAAAAAGACCATCTGATCTATTCCCTCTTTGCCGCTAGTTTTGGCACAACAGCCATGGTGCTTCATGGTGTTTTCGACACTTATCTCTGGCCCCAGGCAAATTTTGTTTTCTCAAACTATCTCATGCTCTTTTCGTCTTTGTCTCTTTTTTCGGCCAGTGTTTTTGTGGGTCGTTTCTTAAATATAAAAAAGGATTTTGCCCTGGGCTACTGGGGTCTGCGCGTGTATTGTGGACTGTCTCTGGTCACTATGGGCGTCAGCTTTTTCGCCCCCCACTTTCCCAGTCTTTATATCTTTGGATATTGGATCGATC